>NZ_JBVJIJ010000021.1:0-101814 GCF_055586325.1 Dactylosporangium sp. NPDC051087
ACCGGCGAGGAGAAGCTCGTGTTCAACCGCTTCTGGCGGGCCGACCCGTCCAGGGCGAGGCAGACCGGCGGCACCGGGCTCGGGCTGTCGATCAGGCTGGAGGACGCCCGGCTGCACGGCGGCTGGCTGGAGGCCTGGGGCGCGCCCGGCAAGGGCGCCCAGTTCCGCCTGACGCTGCCGGTGCGCTCCGGCGACCGCCTGGTCTCCTCGCCGCTGCGCCTGGTGCCCGACGACGCCCGCGCCGACGAGGCCGCGCTGATCGGGGAGACACCGTGACCCGGCTCCGCCGCCTGGCCGCCTGCCTGACGGCGGCCGCGCTGCTGCTCGGCGGGTGCGGGCTGCCCGACCGCACCGACCCGAAATACGTCGGCCCCGCGGCAAACCCCAGCCGCGTGCAGGACCGGGCGCTGGAGGCGCCGAAGCCGGACGACGCCGGCACCCTGGTCGACCTGGTCGGTCTCTATCTGAAGAGTTCCGTCGGCGGCAACGTCACCAGCCCCGGCCAGCCGGAGGCCGTGACGGAGACCCAGGCCCGCATGAAGACCTTCATGACCCCGCAGGCCGCGGAGCTCTGGAAACCGCAGCCGACCCTGACCGTGATGCAGGCGGAGTCCACCTACAAGGGAGCCGACAACACCACCGTCGTCACCCGATTCACCAAGGTCGGTCAGCTCGACCGTGACGGCCGGCTCATCCCGCCCGGCGACGACTCCGATCTGACCTCCGAGTTCGAGTTCACCGGCGAATACGTCGGGGGGAAGCTGCGGCTGTCCAGCGTGCCGAACAACATGATGGTGCTGAGCACGGCCGGGCTGGACGAGCTGTACGAGCAGCGCCCCATCTACTTCTGGGAGATGGGCGTCGACGCGCCGAAGCTGGTGCCGGACCTGCGCTACATGCCGAAGGTGCTGACCCCGTCGAAGCGGGTCGCCGAGGTCGTGCAGTGGCTCGTCGACGGCCCGTCGCAGTGGCTGAGCGAGGTCGCGGAGAAGCTGCCCTCCGACATCGAGACCAAGGACAGCCCGACGCTGCGGGACGACGACAGCGTCGAGGTCAACCTCACCTCGAAGGCGCGCGGCAAGGACCCCGACGACCTGCGCAAGCTGGCGAGCCAGATCCGCTGGTCGCTCGCCGGGCATCCGGAGGTCACGCTGACCTACGAGAACGCCAAGGAGACCACGAACGCCTCCGGCGGCTACCTGAGCGACAACGTCGCCGTCCTGCCGGACCCGGTCGACCAGGTGAAGTTCGCGGTCCGGGAAGGGTCGGTCCGCCAGTTCGACACGACCGTCGACCCGCCCGTGCTGTTCGGCCAGAGCGAGGCGAACAAGGACGTCGTGTCCGCGACCATCAACCGGCCCCGGACGAGGGCGGCGCTGGTCCGCAAGACAGGGCCCGGCGCGACCGCCAAGCTGCAGCTCGTCGTCAACGCCAGCACGTCGGAGCCGAAGTACGTCGACAGCACCGTCCCCCCGAGCGCCACGCTGAGCCGGCCGGTCTGGATCAGCCGGCCCGTGCAGCGGTTCCTGATCGCCGACGGCCTCCATCTGTGGGCGGTCACCCCGCCCGGCAACGCCGGCGAGCCGCCCCAGGCCGCGATCGTGCGCGGCCCCAACGGCAGCGAGCTCACCAATGTCTCGGCCTTCTCGGTGTCGCCCGAGGGCCGGCGGATCGCGTTGGTCGTCGGCAAAACGGCCATGGTCGCCCAGTTGATCGTCGACAACGGCAAGCTCAGCCTCGGCGTGCAGCACGCGGTGCCCAACTCGCTCGGCGACAACCAGGCGATCGGGTGGGTCACGGAGACCACGCTCGCGATCGGCGGCAAGCCGCACGTCGACAAGGACGCCCCCGGCTACTCGCTGGTCTGGACCAGCATCGACGGCACCGGCGAGAAGCCGCTGCCCCGGCGCGCACCCGACAAGACCAGCGCCCTGTCCGTCACCGAGCTGTCGGCACGGGCCGGCGACCCGACCAAGACCGCGGAGCAGCTGCTGATCCTGTTCGAGGCCAACCAGCGCACCTGGGTGGTGTACACCGACCAGGTCAAGTTGATCGATGAGAACGAGTCCGGCCCGACACCGAAGCCGTCGGCGACGCAGCAGCCGGAAACATATCCGCTGTCGCCGTTCTATGCGGACTGAAGGCGAACTGAAGGCGGACCGACGCTCGTGCTGATCAAGGATCTGCTGGACCTGGTACTGCCGGCGACGTGCGCCGGGTGCGACGAGCCGGCGACCGGAGTGCTGTGCGGGCCGTGCCGGGAGGCCCTGGCAGCGGCCCGGCCGGGACGCACCAGGCCGGTGCCGGAGCCGCCGGGGTTGCCGCCCGCGTATGCCCTCGCCGCGTATGCCGGGTCGGTGCGGCGGATGCTCATCCAGTACAAGGAGCGCAACCGGCACGAGCTGGCGCCGGTGCTCGGCGGGCTGCTCGCCAGGGTGGTCGCCGCCGCTGTGCCACCTGGACGCGTCACGCTGGTGCCGGTGCCGGCCACCTCCGCCGCGGCCAGGCGGCGTTTCGGCGACCACATCGACCGGATCGCGCTGTCCGCGGCCGGGACCCTGCGCCGCCGGGGAGTCGAGGTGGACGTGGCCGGGCTGCTGCGGGCGCTGCCGAAGCGGGAGGACTCCGTCGAGCTGTCCGCCGCCGACCGGGCCGCCACCGCGCGGGAGGCGTTCGCCGTGCGCCGCCGGCGGCCCACGGTGCGCGGCACGGTGGTCCTCGTCGACGACATCATCACCACCGGGTCGACCCTCGCCGCCTCGGCCGCGCGGCTGCGCGCCGCCGGGGTCCGCGTCGACCGGGTCGCCGTTCTGGCCGCTACGCAGCGTGCCGCGTAGATCACGTCCTTCGTGCGCTTTTGTGCGGAACGTTACTTCGTGCGCCACTCGGGGTAATCCGCGAGGAGGGTTTCAGGAGTTGATCGGAGAGTTCTTGTGAACCGGGGGTGACTAGCGGCTGTACTCGGTTTAACGTCGAGAGACGACCTCACCGGCGTTCGCGAGCGCCGGTTCGGAAGGGAGGACCCTGCCCCATCCGTTTCGGTCGCGTGCCGTGTGGGCTCAAGCCTCTGGGGAGGCGCGATCCGGCCGAGCAGTCCGATCAACAAAACCCGAACCCAAACCCGTTCCTTTGTGATACCCGTGGGGGAGGCCAGGAGTGGACATCGTCGTCAAGGGCCGCAACGTCGAGGTGCCCGACCATTACCGGCAGCACGTCGCAGACAAGCTGCAGAAGGTCGAGCGATACGACCACAAGCTCATCCGCGTCGACGTCGAGTTGTTTCACGAGCGCAATCCGCGCCAATCCGATCACTGTCAGCGGGTGGAGATCACATGTGTCTCCCGCGGACCGGTGATCCGGGCGGAGGCATGCGCCGCCGACTTCTACAGTGCGCTGGACGCCGCCATCGCCAAGCTGGACAGCAGGCTGAGCCGGGCCGCCGACCGCCGGCGCGTCCATCGGGGCCGGCACGCGCCGGTCTCCGTCGCCGCGGCGACCGCGTCGCTGGCGTTCACCCAGCCCGAGCGGGCCAGCGTCGCCACGCTCGCCGACGTCGAGCCGTTCGATCTGGTCGAGGAGCAGGACGACCAGCCGTGGCACATCGTCCGGGAGAAGGAACATCCCGGTGAGCCGATGACCGTGGACGACGCGCTGTTCCACATGGAGCTGCTCGGCCACGACTTCTACCTGTTCAACGACAAGGAGTCGGGCCGGCCGAGCGTGGTCTACCGCCGCAAGGCGTATGACTACGGGGTCATGAGCCTCGGCGCGTGAACTGAAGACGGCGGGCCGGGGTCACCGGCCCGCCACTGCTCACTAGAGGTCGCGGGCCAGGACCGCGGTGTCCGGGTAGTCGGCGAACACGCCGTCGAGCCCGGCCGCGAGGAAGGTCCTGATCTCGCCGATCACGTCGCCCCACGCGTTGGGGTCGGTGCCCTTGCGCAGATTGAGCGGCAGGAACTGGTTCTCGTTCCGGAACGTCCAGGAGTGCACCTTCAGCCCGCGCGCGTGGGCGTCGGCGATCAGCGGGGTCGGCGCGAGCAGGTTGCCGGCCGCGTCCCGCGCGATGACCAGGTTCTTCGTCGCGCCGACGCCGTTGGTGAAGGTCTTGAGCCAGTCCAGCCCGGCGGGCTTCGCCAGGTCCGCCCAGGTGCGCGGGTCGCCGGTGCTGCGGAAGTCGAAGGGCGAGCCGACCGCGTCGAGCAGCACGACCGACGGGGTGTCGACCAGGCCGCGCAGCTTCTTGATGCTGGTCGGCTCGAACGACTGCAGGAAGACGTGTGCGTCGCGCCCGGCAAGGCCGTTGCGCTTGAGCACCCGCGCCAGCAGCGGCTCCAGCGGGAGGCCGATCGACGTGAAGTACGTCGGGTGCTTCGTCTCCGGGTAGACGCCGATCTTGCGGCCGGCGGTGCGCTCGGAGGAGCGGGCGAGGTCGATGACCTCCTGCAGGGTCGGGATCTCGAAGAGCCCGTCGTAGATCGTGTTGTGCGTGCGGACCGCGGGCAGCCGCTCGACCGCGCGCAGCGTCTTGAGCTCCGCGAGCGTGAAGTCCTCGGTGAACCAGCCGGTGACGCTGACCCCGTCGATGGTCTTCGTGGTCCTGCGACCCGCGAACTGCGGCTTCGACGCCACGTCGGTGGTGCCCGAGATCTCGTTCTCGTGGCGGGCGACCAGCTGGCCGTCCTTGGTGGGGACGAGGTCCGGCTCGATGAAGTCCGCGCCCATGGCGATCGCCAGGCGGTACGCGGCCAGGGTGTGCTCGGGCCGGTGGCCGCTCGCCCCGCGGTGCCCGATGACGAGCGGGCGGGACTTGTGCGGCGGCTTGGTGGTGTGGGCGGCCGCGGGGCTGACGAGGGTCTGTGGGAGGACCGCGGCCCCGGCGGCCACGCCCATGCCGGAGATCACTGCACGACGACGCATGCCCTGACTGTCGCGGCCGTACGGCAACGTCGGATGACGCCTAGGTGGCCGCCGGGCGCAACTTGGCGAACTGGAGGTTGTCGATCCGTGTGCCGTCCGGTCCGGGCAGCCGGCCGAGCTGCAGGCCCTCCTGGTGGTAGCCGGCGGCCTCCAGTACCCGCTGCGACGCGACGTTGTCGGTCGCGGTCCCGGCGATCATCCTCGCCATCCCGATCTCGAAGCCCCAGCCGGTGACGAGCCGCGCCGCGCGGGCCGCGTGGCCCTTGCCGCGGGCCCCGGGCGTGAGGCTGTAGCCGATCATGGCCTCGCGCAGGAGCGGCTCGAAGTAGAACAGCGCGATCTCGCCGAGGTAGGCGCCGTCGGCGGCGTCGCGGATCGTCATCTCCGCCCGCAGCCCGGCGATCCATTTCGACACCGACTCGGCGCACTGGCGGGTCACGACGGCCGGGTCCATCGGGGTGCCGACGACCGACCTGCCGCTGACGTCCGGGCGGCTGCGCAGCTCGTACGTGCTGGTCCCGTCGTCCTCGGTGAGTGGGCGCAGCGTGACCACGCCGTCGGTCAGCTCGCCGCCCGCCAGGTCCGGCAGCGCCCGGGCGCTCGGCCCCGGCGGGTCGCCCGCGGTCCGGGCCCACACGACCATGTCCGCCCAGGTGCCGTCGGCGGCGCGGGCCGAGCCTCGGGCGATGCCCTCACGGGTGTAGCCGCCGGCCACGGCGACCCGCTGGCTCGCACCGTTGGTCAGCGCCGTCACGAGGTACACCCGCCGCAGCCCCTGCTCGAACAGCCTGGCGCTGAACTGCTCCAGCGCCGCCGAGGCGACCCCCTGGCGGCGGGCCCACGGCGCGACCCAGTAGCCGACCTCGGCGATGCCGTCGCCGCGCGGGGTCGATCCGATCGCGCCGAGCACCCGGCCGGTGTCCGCGTCGACGATCGCGGGGTCCCCGGGTTTGTCCCGGAAGAACGCCAGGGCGTCGTCGCGGGTGTACGGCTGCGGCAGGAACGGCAGGTAGCGGGCGATGACCGGGTCGCCGCACGCCTCGGCGACGGTGTCCGCGTCCTCGGCGCGCCACGGCCTGAGCGCCACGTTCACTTCAGGTCCTTCCTGAGCAGGGTCGCCACCCAGCCGTCCAGGCGCATGCCGCGTTGCTCGCAGCTGTCCCGCTGCACGCCCTCGACCACGAAGCCCACCTTCTCCGCGACCCTCCTCGACCCGATGTTGCCGACGTGCGCCCGCCAGACGATCCGGCCCAGGCCGAGCCGGTCGAACCCGAAACCGCAGATCGCCCGCGCCGCCTCGGTCATGAAGCCCTTGCCCCGGATCCACGGCGCCGAGGAGAAGCCCAGCTCCGCGGTGACCGGGTCGGCCGGGTTGATCCGCAGGTCGATGGTGCCGGCGAAGCGGTCGTCGGGGTCCGCGAGCACGAACCCGACGCCCGTGCCGTGCAGCCAGCCGTTCGGGTACCGGTGCTGGATGAAGTCCAGGCCCTGCTCCGGGCCGTAGTCCAGCGGGACCGACGTCCACTGGACGGTCTCCGGGTCGCGGAAGGTCTCCACCAGGTCGTCCAGGTCGCTGTCGCGGGCCAGCCGCAGCGTGCCGGGCCCGGCCGGCAGGCGGGTCGGGGGACTGCCGAACGTGTGGGCGCGCAGCGCGCCGGGCCCGCCGGTGGCGACCCAGGGCGGGGCGGTGTCGCAGACCTCGCCGGGCAGCATCACCCCGTGCCAGCCGTCGACGAACCCGCCCTCCTTCGCCGGTAGCAGCGCCCGGACCACGCCGTCGAACGTGAAGCCGATCCGCTCCGCGGTGAGCTTCGACGCGTGGTTGCCGACCTCGGCGCGCCAGACCAGCTTCGTCAGCCCCAGCACCTCGAACGCCCAGTGCGAGACGGCCCGCCCGGCCCGCTCGGCGACCCGCCGGCCGCGCGCCCAGGGCGCCACCCAGGTGCCGAGTTCGGCCTGCCGGTTGCGCAGGTCGAGGGTGACGAGACCGGCGGAGGCGAGCAGTTCACCCGTGCGGGCGTCGAACACCCCCAGCGGCGCGGAGGTCTGCGTGGCCCAGGCGGCCCGTGACATCTCCCGCACGTAGGCGACCGCCTGCTCGCGCAGATAGGGCACGGGAACCCTGGTCCAACGCTGGATCAGGGGATCCTGACAGGCGAGGAAGACGTCTTCGGCGTCGTCCTCCTGCCAGGCGCGCAGGACGAGCCCGTCGCCGGTGGTCAGTTCGATCGGCTCCATGTCCGCCGATCCTGCCCCAAATGTGTCTGCTGTCGGCGGATATTCTTCGCACCGTCGTGCTTTTTGTGCCTATTTGTCCGTTAGTGTCCGTAGAGTGGGTGGGCGGGGGCGGCAGTTTGGGCGGAAGGCCGCCTACGATGGGTCGCAGACGTTTAAGGGAGCGCTGACCCGTGTCGATTTTCGAGAAGATCCTCCGCGCCGGCGAAGGTCGCCAGGTGCGGCGGTTGAAGGCTGTCGCCGATGCCGTCAACTCGCTGGAAGAGGAGTACGCAGACCTCTCCGACGAAGAGCTGGCCGACATGACGAACCAGTTCAAGGAGCGGCTCGCCGACGGTCAGACGTTGGACGACATCCTGCCCGAGGCGTTCGCGGTGGCCCGCGAGGCGGCCTCCCGGGTGCTCGGTCAGCGCCACTACGACGTGCAGGTCATGGGTGGTGCCGCACTGCACTACGGCAACATCGCCGAGATGAAGACCGGTGAGGGCAAGACGCTCACCTGCGTGCTCCCGGCGTATCTCAACGCGCTCTCCGGCAAGGGCGTGCACGTCATCACCACCAACGACTACCTCGCCCAGCGCGACGCCGAGTGGATGGGCCGCGTGCACCGGTTCCTCGGCCTCACGGTCGGCACGGTGCTGCCCAACCAGCCGTCCTCCGCGCACCGCCTGGCGTATGAGTGCGACATCACGTATGGCACCAACAACGAGTTCGGCTTCGACTACCTGCGCGACAACATGGCATGGTCGCGCGACGAGCTCGTCCAGCGGGGCCACAACTTCGCGATCGTCGACGAGGTCGACTCGATCCTCATCGACGAGGCCCGCACCCCGCTGATCATCGCCGGCCCCGCGGAGCAGTCCGCGCGGTGGTATCAGGAGTTCTCCCGCGTCGTCGGCCGCATGAAGCGCGGCAAGGACGGCGAGGGTGACTATGAGGTCGACGAGTCCAAGCGCACGATCTCCGTCACCGAGCGCGGCGTCGGCAAGGTCGAGGACCAGCTCGGCATCGACAACCTCTACGAGTCGGTCAACACCCCGCTGGTCGGCTACCTGAACAACGCCATCAAGGCCAAAGAGCTCTACAAGAAGGACAAGGACTACGTCGTCAACGACGGCGAGGTCCTCATCGTCGACGAGTTCACCGGCCGCATCCTGCACGGCCGGCGCTACAACGAGGGCATGCACCAGGCCATCGAGGCCAAAGAGGGCGTCGAGATCAAGCAGGAGAACCAGACCCTCGCGTCGATCACCCTGCAGAACTTCTTCCGCCTGTATTCCAAGCTTTCGGGCATGACGGGCACCGCCCAGACCGAGGCCGCCGAGTTCAACAAGGTCTACGGTGTCGGCGTCATCTCCATCCCGACGCACCGCTCCATGGTCCGCGTCGACCACCCCGACGTGATCTACAAGTCGGAGAAGGCGAAGTACAACGCCGTCGTCGACGACATCGTCGAGCGGCACGCCCTCGGCCAGCCGATCCTCGTCGGCACCGTCTCCGTCGAGAAGTCCGAGCTGCTGTCGCAGCTGCTGCGCAAGCGGGGCGTCGCGCACGCCGTCCTCAACGCGAAGTTCCACGCCAAAGAGGCCGAGATCATCGCGCAGGCCGGCCGCAAGGGCGCCGTCACCGTCGCCACCAACATGGCCGGCCGCGGCACCGACATCCTCCTCGGCGGCAACGCGGAATACCTCGCCGCCGCCGAGCTGCGCCAGCGTGGCCTGTCGGAGGAGGAGGGCCCGGACGAATACGCGGCCGCCTTCGAGGACGCCCTGCCCCGCTGGGAGAAGCTCGTCGAGGACGAGTCCGACGAGGTCACCGACGCCGGCGGCCTGTACGTGCTGGGCACCGAGCGGCACGAGTCCCGGCGGATCGACAACCAGCTCCGCGGCCGTTCCGGCCGTCAGGGCGACCCGGGCGAGTCCCGGTTCTACCTGTCGCTGCAGGACGAGCTGATGCGCCGCTTCCGGGCCAGCGCCGTCGAGGCCGTCATGGACCGCTTCAACATCCCGGAGGACGTGCCCATCGAGTCCAAGATGGTCACCCGCCAGATCAAGAGCGCCCAGACCCAGATCGAGGCCCAAAACGCCGAGATCCGCAAGAACGTCCTCAAGTACGACGAGGTCCTCAACAAGCAGCGCAAGGTCATCTACGCCGAGCGCAAGCGCGTCCTGGACGGCGAGGACCTCAGCGACCAGGTCCGCAACATGATCGACGGCGTCGTCGGCGACTACGTCACCGCCGCCACCTCCCTCGGCGAGACCGCGGAGGACTGGGACCTCGAGCAGCTGTGGACCAACCTCAAGCAGCTCTACCCGGTCGGCGTCACCATCGAGGACCTCGAGGAGGAGGCCGGCGGCTCGCTGGACCCCGAGTTCCTGAAGAACCAGCTCATCGACGACGCGCACGCCGCCTACGACCGCCGCGAGGAGGAGCTCGGCGCCGAGGCCGTCCGCGAGCTGGAGCGCCAGGTCCTGCTCAACGTCATCGACCGCAAGTGGCGCGAGCACCTCTACGAGATGGACTACCTGCAGGAAGGCATCACGCTGCGGGCCTACGCGCAACGCGACCCGGTGGTCGAGTATCAGCGCGAGGGCTTCGACATGTTCCAGCAGATGCAGGAAGGCATCAAGGAAGAAGCCGTCGGCTTCCTCTTCAACCTGGAGGTCCAGGTCGAGGAGGCTCCGGCCCCGGTGCTGGACGTGGCCGCGGCCGCCGAGGTCGGCGCCAACGTCCCGCTGCCCGAGCCGCACGTCGAGATCCGCGCCAAGGGCCTTGGCGGCAACCGGATGCCGCGCGCGCTGCAGTACTCCGCCCCGACCATCGACGGCGAGGCGGGCGTCCACATCGAGCAGCAGGAGGAAGCTCCCGCGCTCGGCCTCGGCGGCGCCCCCCGCAACGCCCCGCCGCCCCCGGCCACAGGCGGCGTGCGCCGCTCCGGCCCGCCGGCGCCCTCCCGCAAGCCCTCCCCGGGCCAGGCGGTCGCCAGCAACGGCCCGTCCCGCAACGCCCCCTGCCCGTGCGGCTCGGGCAAGAAGTACAAGCGCTGCCACGGAGCCCCCGGCGGCGCCTGACAGTCCGTCCTTTTCGAGCGCCCGCCGCTCTGGGCCCTTCAACCCCCGAGCGGCGGGCGTTCGCCGTTTCTCCCCTCCGTAGCGCGACCGGGGCGGGGTGTGCCGTCCTCTTCACCTCGCCTCGAACTGGCGGGCGTTCGCTGTTTTCTTGGCTTGGTCGCGGTGCGGTTGGGGCGGGGTGTGCGGTCCTTCTCGCCTCGGCTTGGACCGGCGGGCGTTCGCTGTTTCCTTGCTTGGTCGCGGCGCGACCGGGGGCGGGGTGTGCCGTCCTCTTCACCTCGCCTCGGACCCGGCGGGCGTTCGTCGTTCTTTCCTTCATCGTGGCGCTGCTACGGCGGGGCTCCTCGCCTCGACTGGGTCCGGCCGCCGCCTCTGGGTCGTGGTCTGTGCGCCGGTGGCATGGGTTGCTGGAGCGGTCGTGAGGTCGGTGATCGGCATCGCCCCGGCTGTCGGCGATCCGCACGCGGAAGGTGCGCTGAGCCCGCAATTGTCGTGGCGCTGCTACGGCGGGGCTCCTCGCCTCGACTGGGTCCGGCCGCCGCCTCTGGGTCGTGGTCTGCGCGCCGGTGGCATGGGTTGCTGGAGCGGTCGTGAGGTCGGTGACCGGCATCGCCCCCGGGTGGTCGGCGATCCGCACTCGGAAGGTGCGCTACGCCCGCAAACTGTCGTGGCGCTGCTGCGGTGAGGTTTGCCGTTCTCCTCACCTCGACTTGGTCCGGCCGCCGCGTCTGGGTCGAGGGCTGTGCGCCGGTGGCACTGGTTGCTGGGTCGTCGGGAGGGGCGTTGACCGGCATCGCGGCCCGGAGGCGGCCGGCGATCCACGCGGGGAAGGGGCGCTGCGCCCGCGGCATGGCCACGGCGAGATCGGCTGGTGAGGCCCGGTGCGCCCGCCGTCCCACCAGACAGAGGACGCACCGGGGGTCTTGGGGGGTCGGCCCGTCCTGCCCCGTGACGGGACGGGTCGCTGGGGGTTGGCCGGTGCCGCCCGCCGCCCTCCCTCGGTGGGCGGCACCGGGGCTTCAGACGACCTGGACCAGGGTGCACTGCCAGGTGGGTTGGCCCGGGATCCGGCGGGCGGAGCGCTCCAGGCGGACCGCCATCGCCCAGACGGCGTGGCCCTGTTCGAGGACGGCGACGAGCTCGGCGACGCCGGGGAGGGGCTCGGTGACGAGCATGCGGCGGACGCGGACCAGGTTGCCCTGGCGGGCGGCGTGGGACGGGGACATGCGGACCCGGACGGTGCGGCGGATCAGCTGGTCGGTGACGGCGCTGCAGTGCTTCGGGTGGGTCATCTGGCGGAGGTGGGCGGCGGGGCGGTAGCCGTTGAGGATCTCGACGCACATGCCGACGAACCGCTGAGCGGCCGAGGCGGGGGACGGCAGCGCAGGCGTGGCGGCCGGCTCGGGTGTGCGGGCAGGCCTGGCGGGTGCGGGCGCCGCGCCGGGGAACGCCAGCCAGTCGCCCGGCAGGAAGTCCATGCCGGCAGGGGGTTGGGTGGGGCGCCGGACCGGGGTCTCCTCGCACGGCGGGTCCAGCGGCGGCGCCGCCCGCGCCACGAAGGCCGGGCCGGCCGGCCGCGACCTCGCCTCGACACCCGTAGCGGCGGTGTCCGCGGCGGCGGTGCCTGCGGCAGGAACACCCGCAGCGATGGCGGGCACGGCGGCGATGGCGGGCACGGCGGCGGGGCGCGGTGGAGCGGCTCTGGTGGAAGTGCGACGGCGCGGGCGAGCCGGAGTCGTGGTGGGCGCCATGACTGATCCCCCGATCCTTGCGTTTGCCTACGTTTGCTTCCTCCGTTCTAAGACTCGCCCACACCTGAGTCAAGGCAAACGTAGGCAAACGCAAGATCAAATGAACCGTAAAGAGATGATAAAAGTAGATAAAACGGTCTCCGTCGCTTTACGCGAACGCGCCGTTCGCTCCGTTCGCGCCGTCCGTGGAGTCGTCGTCCGGGCGGTCCCCCAGGGGGTTGGTGCGCACCCATTCGGCGGTCTCGGCGTACTTGCGCTCGATGTATTCCTCCAGCTTGGACCGCTCGATCCGCCACTGCCCCCGCCCGCCGACCTTGATCGCGGGAAGTTCGCCGCTGCGGACCATGTGGTAGACCTGCGAGGTCGACACGTTCAACTGCTCGGCGACGTCGGCCATGAGCAGGAATCGCGGCTCCATCGCCTCAGTTTGCCACCGTTCGCCCCCGGCAGGCTGCGACGGCCCCGAAAGAAGAAGACACGCGGGGCGATTCTGTGCCAAAAGCCGGAGCGAGGGTGTAGGACAGGTGTCGTGACGAGTGACCTCACCCGCGTGTATCTGCCCGCGACCCTGGCTCAGCTGGCCGTCCTGCGGGAGAGCGGCGAGCTGCCCCCGCCGGCCGAGGCGCACGCCGTCACGCCCGCGCTGCGGGAGTGGTATGCGGAGGGCGACGAGGAGGAGCTCGAATACGTCGCGTTCACCCGTGCCGCGCAGAGTGCCCTGCGGCTGCTGCGGCACGACCCGAAGGCGCCCCGCAGGAGGGTCGTGCTCTGCGTGGACCTTCCGGGGAGCACGCTGAAGATGGCCGGCCTGGACCTCGGTTCGAGTCAGGTCGAGGTGTCGGGCAAGGTGCCGCTGCGGGCGGTCGCGGCGATCCACGTCGACGGCGGCGACGCCGAGGCGGAGGTGTCGGCCGCCGCGGACGTCGTGGAGGAGGCCGCGGCCGGTGACCCGGATGCCCAGTTCACCGTCGACGGCGCCGAGGACCACGAGCTGGAGTGGTACGACCCGTCGGAACTGGACCAGCTCATCCGCTAGGGCCGCCGCATGGTCCGGCCGACCAGGATCATCGCCGTGAACGCCCCGGCGAAGAGCACGATCATGCCGTGGTTGATCTGCTCAGGCAGCCGGCTGTAGATGATCTGCGCGTCGAAGGAGCTGTAGTCCTCGACGATCGCCGTGAGCGGCAGCCGGCCGAGCCAGCCCAGCAGCGTCGCCACGAGGGTGAGGACGCCCGCGGCGGCGCCGGCCGCCGGGTACACGGGCCACGGCAGGGCGAGACCGGTGCGCCGCAGGACGAGGAAGGCCGCCACGCCGGCCAGGACGCCGCTCAGGACGGACGTGGTCAGCTGCAGGCGTGAGGCCGCCTCGGCCATCGTGCCGACGGTCTCCTGGTTGCCGAAGAGGTCGACGAGGTCGTTCTGGAAGTAGGCGGCGACCAGCCCGAGTGCGGTCGCGGCCACCCCGCCGGCGATCCCGGCGGCGACCGCGTCCGGGAAGCGGAGCGCCGCCGTCGCGCCGCCGAGGGCGCCCGTCACCGCGACCACCGCGGCCACGTACGGGACGGCCGGGCCATGGTGATACGCCACCAGCATCCCGCCCATCGCGAGCAGGCCGACGGCCAGGCCGGCCGCGACGCCGGACAGCAGCGGGCGCCACGGCAGCCTCCCCACGGCGACGACTCCGGCGGCGGCGCCGGTCAGGATCGTCGCGAGCAGGACGCTGGGCAGCACCAGCGCGGCCAGGGTGGTGACGAGGAAGTCGCTCGCCGCGTTGGCGATCACGCTGTACGTCGACCAGAGCGTCAACGCGAGCAGCGCCAGCGCGACGACGAAGACCGTGTACGGCCGGCGGTCCAAAGAAGAGGAGACGACCTGGTTTGTCACGAGCAGCAGCGTACGCGGCAGCGACCCTAATGACCGTTCAGGGACCCGTGGGAGGATGGGAAAGGATCCCGCCAACGATGATGTGGAGTGCCGTGATGGATGGCTTGTTCGCCGTGCCCGACCCGACCAACGAGCCGGTCCGCGGCTATGCGCCCGGGTCGGCGGAGCGGGAGAGCCTGCAGCGCCGGCTGGCCGAGCTGGCCGGTGAGCGGTTCGAGCTGACGATGACGATCGACGGCAGGCAGCGGATGGCCGCCGGCGACCCGATCGACGTGGTCCAGCCGCACAAGCACCGGCACGTGCTGGGGGTCACGCGCAACGCGACCACGAAGGACGCCGCCGACGCCGTCGACGCGGCGAAGCGGGCCGCGCCGGCGTGGCGCGACCTGCCGTTCAGCGAGCGGGCCGCGGTGTTCCTGCGGGCCGCCGACCTGCTCGCCGGGCCGTGGCGGGACACGCTCAACGCGGCCACCATGCTCGGGCAGAGCAAGACCGCCATCCAGGCCGAGATCGACGCCGCCTGCGAGCTGATCGACTTCCTGCGGTTCAACGTCCACTTCGCCCAGCAGATCCTGGCGGAGCAGCCGAAGTCGTCGCCCGGCGTGTGGAACAGGTTCGACCACCGGCCCCTGGAGGGCTTCGTCTACGCGATCACCCCGTTCAACTTCACCGCGATCGCCGGCAACCTGCCGTCCGCGCCCGCCCTGATGGGCAACACCGTGCTGTGGAAGCCGTCGCCGACGCAGCAGCTGGCGGCGCACTTCACGATGCGGCTGTTCGAGGCGGCCGGGCTGCCCGCCGGCGTGATCAACCTGGTGACCGGCGACGGCCTGGCCACGTCCGAGGTCGCCCTGGCCGACCGCGACCTGGCGGGCATCCACTTCACGGGCTCGACCGCGGTGTTCCGCACGCTCAACCGGATCGTCGCGGAGCGGGAGTTCCGCTCCTACCCGCGCATCGTCGGTGAGACCGGCGGCAAGGACTTCGTGATCGCCCACCCGTCCGCCGACCCGGCCGCCCTGACCACGGCCCTCATCAGGGGCGCGTTCGAGTATCAGGGCCAGAAGTGCTCGGCGGCGTCCCGCGCCTACGTGCCGGCCAGCATCTGGGCGAAGATCAAGGACGACCTCGTCGAGAAGGCCGACGGCCTGACCTATGGCGACGTCACGGACTTCAGCAACTTCGGCGGCGCGGTGATCGACCGGCGGGCGTTCGACCGGCACGCCCAGGCCCTCGACCGGATCAAGAACTCGCCCTCGTGCAGCGTGGTCGCCGGTGGCACGACCGACGACAGCGAGGGCTTCTTCGTCCGGCCGACCGTCATCGAGGCGACGGATCCCACGCACGAGGTGTTCACCACCGAATACTTCGGCCCGATCCTCGGCGTCCACGTCTACCCCGACGCCGACTACGACGCCGTCGTCACCCAGGCGGAGTCGGTCGCGCCCTACGCGCTCACCGGCTCGATCTTCGCCACCGACCGGCAGGCGGTCGAGCGGGCGTCGCACGCCCTGCGCTTCGCCGCCGGCAACTTCTACGTCAACGACAAGCCGACCGGCGCGGTCGTCGGGCAGCAGCCGTTCGGCGGCGGCCGCGCCTCCGGCACCAACGACAAGGCCGGCTCCTGGCACAACCTGCTGCGCTGGACGTCACCCCGCACGATCAAGGAGACGTTCGTCCCGCCGACCGACCACCGCTACCCGCACCAGGGCTAAGGCGTGGTTGGTGGGTGGATGCCGGGCCGCGGCGGGCCCACCCACCAAACACGCCTCAAAGCCGCACCGGCGCGACCGCGACGATCTTGTCCAGGGTGAAGGCCCGGTCGTCGCGGCGCAGCCGGCACCACGCGTCGATGGTGCCGCCGGACAGGTGCGCGTTGTCGATGACCCGCTCGGAGGCGCGGCCCTGCGCGTCGACGTAGCGGATCCACACCGGCGAGCCGTCCTCGACCGCGGTCGCGAGCAGCCGGGCCTGTTCCGGGCGCAGCTGCGGCGCCTTCTGCCGGATCATTTCCAGCGGGTCGGGTTGGCGCTGCGCCGGCACGAGCAGCCGCGCCGCCAGCTCCGAAGGGTCCACGGTGGGCCGGACGGCGGGCCGCGCGTGGTCGACCCTGGCCCGGTGCAGCCGGACCGGCCCGGCACCGGCGTCGCGGGCCGGACGGTAGCCGGCGGCGCGCAACGCGGCCAGGGTGTCGACCGGTGACAGCGCGGACCCGGCGACGGTCGGCGCGACCCGCTTGAGCTTCAGCGGCGCCAGCCCCTCGGCGCCGACGATGTCGTCGAGCAGCGCCGTGTCCTCGCTGACGATCACGCTGCCGACGCCCCGCACGTGCAGCTCGTCGGCGGGCGGGGCCGGCAGCAGCCGCTGCGCGACCTCCGGCAGGCTCCGGCCGTCGGCGAGCGCCCGGCCGATCGGGCTGAGCGCACCGGACGCGCACACACCCAGCAGGGTGGCCTCCGCGACGATGTCCCGCACCACCTCGGCGAGATCCGCGATCGACCTCGTCGGCAGCGGCGCCGTCCACCGTACGAGCGGCGCCAGCGACACTACGTCAGCGACAGCGGTGTCCGGGGGCAGCTCGTGCATCGCCCGGACGACGACCTGCCGCAGCGGCGCGCCGGACCACCAGGCCTTCAGCAGCCTGGCGAGCCGGTCCGCGGGCGCCCGGCCGGCCCAGTCGTCGTAGGCGGCCGACGGCACGAAACGCACCCCGTCCGCACCGAGCAGCCGCGCGTCGACCGCGAGGTCCGCCAGCAGCGCCACCGTCGGCTCGGGCAGCCCCGTCGCGAGGGCCAGCCGGCGCCGCTCACGGACCGCGACCTCACCAGAGCGCTGCCGGCTCAGCGGGCGCGCCGCCGCGGCGTCCACCAGCACCGGCAGCTGCTCGAGCAGCAGGGTCGCCGCCCGTACCGCGGCGTCACGCACCGCGGTCCGGTCGGCGGGCAGCAGTGCGGGCGCCGGCGGCACCGGCTCGAACGCGTCCTGTTCCTCGGCGGCGGGCAGGTACGCGGCGGTGAACAGCGCCGCGTCGTCCTCCGCCGGCCACACGAGGGCCCGCTGGAGCAGCACCTGCAGCGTCGCGTCGAGGGCCGGGTCGTCGACGGCGACCCCGAGCCGGTCGGCGAGGTCGGGCAGCGGCACCGGGCCACCCCCCGTCATGGCCTCCAGGACCTGCACCGCCGGCAGCGGCAGCCGGGCGACCACCTCGTCGATCCCGGTCCTGGCGGACAGCCGCGCGGCCAGCTGCACCAGGTCCTCCGGTGGCGGCGCGCCGAGCGCGTCGGGACGGCGGCGCAGCACCGCGCCCAGCTCGTCCTCCGCCAACCGTCCCAGCCAGCTGACAAGTGCACCTCTCGTCACGAGTGGTGACCTTATAGGTTTGGGAGGTGACCAACCCATCGCCCGGCAACGTCGCCGGTAACTGGCAGGACGCGCATTTCGGGGAGCAGGGCGGCCGCCTCACGTACGGTGACTACCTGCAACTGTCCGGTCTGCTCGACGCGCAGGTCCCCGAGTCGGATCCCGCCGCGCACGACGAGCTCCTCTTCATCACCATCCATCAGGTGTACGAGCTGTGGTTCAAGCTCATCCTCCACGAGCTCACCGACGCCCGGGACCGCCTGCTGACCGGCGAGACCTATCTGCCCCGCGTGCGCCTGGAGCGCTGCCTCGCCATCCAGCGGGTCCTGGTCGGGCAGGTCGACGTGATCGACACGATGACCCCGCAGGACTTCCTGCGCTTCCGCAACAAGCTGTCCCCGGCGTCCGGGTTCCAGTCCGCGCAGTTCCGGGAGATCGAGTTCCTCTCCGGGATGAAGGATCCGACGTACCTGCAGCGCTTCCGCGGCCTGTCCGAGGCCGAGCAGGCCCGGCTCAACCGGCGCCTGGACGAGCCGAGCGTGTGGGAGGCGTTCCTGACCAGCCTGGAGAAGGCCGGCTTCGCCGTCGCGACCAAGGAGGACCGCATCGAGTCGCTGCTCGCCATCTCCCGCGACCGGGAGCACCACGGCCGCTTCTGGGACCTCGCGGAGACGATGGTCGCCCACGACCAGGCGTGGTCGCTGTGGCGGGCCCGGCACGTCCTCATGGCCGAGCGCCAGATCGGCACCAAGGCCGGCACGGGCGGCAGCGCCGGCGGCGCCTACCTGCGGTCCCGGGTCGAGCTGCGCTTCTACCCGGAGCTGTGGGAGCTGCGCTCACACATGTAGC
The DNA here is from genome assembly GCF_055586325.1 of Dactylosporangium sp. NPDC051087. Taxonomy (NCBI): domain Bacteria; kingdom Bacillati; phylum Actinomycetota; class Actinomycetes; order Micromonosporales; family Micromonosporaceae; genus Dactylosporangium; species Dactylosporangium sp. NPDC051087. The sequence continues at coordinate 18,071 of NZ_JBVJIJ010000021.1, forward strand.
GGCGCTACTCCCTTCTTTGTGCCAACCGACCCACCCGGTCCGTCGCGGGGCATCGACGCGGGCCTACCGTCCTAGGTGATGGGGAGGGGTCCGCGATGAAAACGAAGACCTTGCTTGGCAACCGGTACCGGCTCGAGTCCGAGGTCGCCCGGGGTGCCATCGGCGCGGTCTGGCGGTCGTACGACGAACAGACCGGCCAGTGGGTCGCGGTCAAGGTCATGCGTTCCGAGGCCGCCGAGGTGCCCGAGCTCGTCGACGGGTTCCTCGGCGAGGCCGAGCTGCTCGCCGGCCTGGACCACCCGTCGGTCATCCGGGTCCACAACCTGATCACCGGCAAGGGCCTGCTCGCCATCGCGATGGAGCTCGTCACCGGCCCTGACCTGCGGCGCAGGCTGCGCTCCGACGGGCCGCTGCCGCCCGCCGCCGCGGCCGAGGTCGTCGCCCAGGTCGCCGACGCGCTCGCCTACGTCCACGCCGCCGGGATCGTCCACGGCGACGTCAAGCCCGGCAACCTGCTCGTCCCGCTCGACGGCGGCCCGGTGCGCCTCGCCGACTTCGGCGTCGCCCGCCGCCTCGACCAGCCGGCCGGCCCGACCCACGCCACGCCCGAGTACGTGGCGCCCGAGGTCGTCGCCGGTGGCCTGCCCAGCCCTGCCTCCGACGTCTACGCGCTCGGCGTCGTGCTCTTCGAGCTGATCTGCGGTCGCAGCCCGTACCGTGGCGGATCCCCCAACGACGTCCTGCGCCGGCACGCCGACTGCGTGCCCGTGCCGCCGCCCGGGATGCCCGCCGCGCTGTGGCCGATCATCGAGGCCTGCATGGAGCTCGACCCGCGCATGCGCCCGGCGGCCGCGTCGATCGTGGGGCGGCTGCGGGTCGCGGAGGGCGCCCTCGACGGCTTCGAGCCGCTGCCGCGCCTGCCCGCCGAGGCGGTCACCTTCTGGGTCCGCTCCGCCGAGCAGACCGCGCCGATGTCCACGCCGGTCCGCCGGGTCGACTGGGTGCCGCTGCCGACCGCGCCGACCTCCCCGGCCGCGGCGTCGGCCGCGCTGATGATGGCCGTGCCGATCAAGGACCTGCCGACGGAGCCCAACGGGCTGCCGCTCGCCGAGATGCCCACCCTGGCGCGGGGGCCCTTCGCCGTCCCCGCCGTTCCGGTCGCTCCCGCTGGTCCGGCTCTGGACGGGGCGGCGGAGGAGCCGCCGACCGAGGTCATCGTGCCCGCCGCGGAGCCGCCGACCGCGGAGGTCGTCCTCGCCAAGCCGGTGAACGGCGCGCTCGCCGCGCTGCAGCAGGCGCTCGCCACGCCGGCCGCCGCCCCGGCCGGGACCGTCTCTCCGGCGGAGACCACCGCCTCGGACGACGAGGTCACCGCTCCGGCCGCAGCCGTTCCCTCGGCCGAGGCCGCCGCTGTCCCGTCCTCCGAGGTCGCCGCCCCGGCCGAGGTCGCGGTCTCCGACGAGGCTGTTCTTCCGGCGGGTGCCGTCCCTCCGGCGGAGGACGCGGTCTCCGATGAGGTCACCGCGCCGGTCGAGACCGTTCCTCCGGCCGAGGTTGTCTCGCCGTCCGGGATCGCGGTTTCCGACGACGTCACCGCGCCGGTCCAGGCTGTGCCCGCCGCCGAGGCTGCCGCGCCGGCCGAGGCCGCGGTCTCGGAGGACGCCGCCGCCGTCGGTGAGGAGGCGGTGGACCAGCAGGACCGCCCGGGTGACGTGGACGGCGAGGGGCCCGCGCTGGTGACCGATGTGCCGCTCTGGGGCGGCGACACGCCGGACGGGAGCGCCACGCCGGACGGGGAGGAGGCCGCGGCACCCACCCCGGACGCGTTCACGGTCGTGCTCACGCCCGGCATCCCGCAGCAGCGGGCCGAGACCCCCGGCGCCGCCGGAGCGGGCACCGCTCCCGGCGGGGAGGCCGTACCCGAGGAGAAGTCCACCGACGTCGTCGTGCACGCGGCGTGGCCCGTGCTGCCCGAGACCGGCAACATCCCTGCGCCGATGGCCGCCGACCCGGTCTTCGCCGGTCCTGCCGTGGTCGCGGACGCACCGGCCGGCCCGTGGGACGCCGCCGCGGAGCCGCGGACCGAGGTGCTGGCTTCCGCCGTACCGCCGCCGCCGCGGACTGCTGAGCAGACCCCTCAGCCGCCCGTCACGCCCGACGTGCTGCCCTGGCTGCGGGCCTCCGCGGACGAGCCGGGGGAGGAGGGTGCCGGCGGCGGCGCGACCGGCCTGTCCGCCGACGCCCCGGCCCGGCGGTCCGACCGGAAGGTCCTGGTGCTGGTCGGCGGGGCCGTGCTGCTGCTCGTCCTGCTCGGCGTCGGCGTGGTGCTGGCGGCCGGCGGGTTCGGCGGCGGCAAGCCCACCCCGGTGAACGTGACCACGCCCGCCGGGGTGCCGAGCGCCGGGCCGTCGCCTTCCACGGACCCTTCGGCGGAGCCTTCCGGGGGAGCTTCCGGAGAGCCCTCCGGGACGCCTCCGGTGGACGGTTCCACCGCGCCGGGCGAGACCGGGAAACCGCCCACGAAGCGTCCGTCGTCGGTGCCTTCGCCGACCCGGAGCCTTCCCGGTATCGGTGATCCGCTGCCGCCGTTCCCGACGATGCCGTCTTTTCCGCCACCCCCGAAATTTCCGTCCTAACTCGACAGTCGCGACGCGACAGTCGACAGTGGATTTGTCGAAATCCTGGACTGGGCCCGAGAAAGATGACAGCGTAGGGCACATGGCGGAATCTGGAGTCAACGCGACCGCGGCGGCCCTGCTCGGTCTGCTGCACGAGGGGCCGATGACCGGCGGGCAGCTCATGGCCGCCGCGCAGCGACGCCTGGGCGCCTACTGGTCGATGACGCGGAGCCAGGTCTATCGCGAGCTTCCGGCGCTCGCCGCCGCCGGTTATGTCAGGCTCGGCAAGCCGGGGGCGCGCTCGAGCCAGCCCTATGCGATCACGCCGGCCGGGAAGCGCGCATTCACCCGCTGGCTGTCGGAGCCCGCCGGTCGTGAGGCGCTGCGCAATCCCGTCGCATTGCGTGTCGCGTTCGGCGTGCAGCAGACGGGTGCACAACTGCAGCAGGTCTATGCGCACGCCGCCGAATACCACAATGCGGCGCTGACCGAGGCGCGGGAAATGGCCAAAGAGGCGAAGAAGTCCGGCGACGAGTTCTATGCCGCGTCGCTGGAGTTCGCCGTCGGATATCACAAGGCGGCCCTCGCCTGGCTCAAGGGCGCGCCCAGCAAATAGCCGCGCGGGCTTCGGCGTAGTCTTTGAGGGTGACCGCTCTCGACCACGCCGAATCGCTCAAGCACCTTGATGTCGTCCTGCGCAACATCGAGGCCGTCATCGACCTCAACCGGCTCCGCAAGGAGAAGGCCGAGCTCGAAGAGGCCGCCGCCGTGCCCAACCTGTGGGACGACCAGGTCGCCGCGCAGAAGGTCACGTCCCGTTTGTCCTATGTCCAGGGTGAGATCGGCAAGCTGGAGCGGCTGCGGGCCAAGCTCGACGACGCCGTGGTGCTGCTGGAGCTCTCCCAGGCGGAGGACGACGCCGGGTCGCTCGGCGAGGTCGCCGACGAGATCACCGCGCTGACGAAGTCGATCGAGGAGCTCGAGGTCCGCACCCTCCTGTCGGGGGAGTACGACGCCCGTGAGGCCCTCGTGACGATCCGCGCCGGGGCCGGCGGGGTCGACGCCGCGGACTTCGCCGACATGCTCCTGCGGATGTATCTGCGGTGGGCCGAGCGGCACGGCTACGACACCGACGTCTACGACACCTCATATGCGGAGGAGGCCGGGATCAAGTCGGCCACGTTCGCCGTGAAGGCGCCGTATGCCTACGGGACGCTGTCCGTCGAGTCCGGCACGCACCGCCTGGTGCGGATCAGCCCGTTCGACAACCAGGGGCGCCGGCAGACGTCGTTCGCCGCGCTGGAGGTCGTGCCGGTGGTCGAGCAGACCGACGAGGTCGAGATCCCCGACGACGACCTGCGCGTCGACGTGTACCGCTCCAGCGGCCCCGGCGGCCAGGGCGTCAACACGACGGACTCCGCGGTCCGCCTGACCCACCTGCCGACCGGCATCGTCGTGTCGTGCCAGAACGAGCGCTCGCAGATCCAGAACAAGGCGACCGCGATGAACGTGCTGAAGGCCAAGCTCCTCGCCGTGAAGCGGGCCGAGGAGAAGGCGACCATGAACGAGCTGCGCGGCGACGTCCAGGGCTCCTGGGGCGACCAGATGCGGTCCTACGTCCTGCACCCGTACCAGATGGTCAAGGACCTCCGCACGGAGCACGAGACGGGCAACCCGTCCGCGGTCTTCGACGGCGACCTCGACGGCTTCATCGACGCCGGCATCCGGTGGCGGAAGCAGCGGGAGCTCAACCCCGCGTGACCCGTTCGGGGGACATGATCATCGCATTGGAGTGCGGCGATCACCTTCGGTTATCTTCGTGCATGGGCCGTGAGTGAGGCGTACGTCACACTCACGGCTGGAATCCAGCGCTGCCCTGCACTTCGGGTCAGCTCTTCGGGTTCGCATTTAGGGCAAACGCCGCGCGACGCACTTCGTGTACTTGGCGTGGATGTCACACCGCGTAGACTCACGTCCCGTGATTCGGCTTGACCACGTGACGAAGACGTATCCGAAGGCGTCCCGCCCCTCACTCGACGATGTTTCCGTCAACATCGAAAAGGGCGAGTTCGTCTTCTTCATCGGACCCTCCGGCTCAGGCAAGTCCACGATCATCAAGCTGCTGCTGCATGAGGTCACGCCCAACAAGGGCAAGGTCGTCGTCAACGAGCGCGACGTGACCTCGATGCGCTCGTGGCGCATCCCGGCGTTCCGCCGGCAGATCGGCTGCGTGTTCCAGGACTTCCGTCTCCTGCCCAACCGCACCGCGTATGAGAACGTCGCCTTCGCTCTCGAGGTCATCGGCAAGTCGAAGGGCGTCGCCCGCCGCGTCGTCCCCGAGGTGCTGGAGCTCGTCGGCCTGGGCGGCAAGGAGCACCGCTACCCCCATGAGCTGTCCGGTGGTGAGCAGCAGCGTGTCGCCGTGGCCCGCGCGTTCGTCAACCGGCCGCTGATCCTTCTCGCCGACGAGCCGACCGGAAACCTCGACCCGGACACGTCGATCGAGATCATGCGCCTGCTCGACCGGATCAACCGGACCGGGACCACGGTCGTCATGGTCACCCATGACTCCAACATCGTGAACCAGATGCGCCGGCGGGTCGTCGAGATCGAGAGCGGCCGGATCGTGCGGGACCAGCCGCGTGGTGTCTACGGCTGACGCGTTTCCGCCGTAGTCCACTCCTGACTTTGCCGGGTCCGCTGGGAAGGAACCCCACCCGATGCGCTTGAAGTACGTCCTGTCCGAAGTCCTGACCGGGCTCTGGCGAAACGTCACCATGACCATCGCGATGATCATCACGATGACGGTGTCGCTGACCATGCTGGGCGCGAGCCTGCTGCTGTTCTTCCAGGTCAACAAGATGGAGGACTTCTTCTACCAGCGGGTAGAGGTGTCCATCTTCCTGAGGGCCGACGTCACCGACGAGCAGCGCGCCAACATCGAAGGCGCCCTCAAGGGCAGTGCTCTCGTCAAGGACGTGAAGCACGAGACCCAGGACCAGGCATGGGAGCGGTTCAAGACGCAGTTCCGTGACGCGCCCGACCTGGTGAACGCGACGAAGAAGGAGTCGCTGCCCGAGTCGTACCGCGTCAAGCTGAAGGACCCGACCAAGGTCAAGGACCTCCAGGACGAGATCCGGTCCCAGGAGGGCATCAGCGACATCGTCGACCAGCAGGAACTGCTGAAAAAGGTCTTCGAGCTGCTCGGCGCCCTGCAGACCCTCGCGCTGACCGTCGCCATCATCCAGGGCGCCGCGGCGTTGCTCCTGGTGGCCAACACCATCCAGGTGGCCGCCTACAGCAAGCGCCGTGAGGTCGCGGTCATGAAGCTCGTCGGCGCGTCGAACTGGTTCATCCAGTTGCCCTTCGTCCTGGAGGCGGTCTTTGCCGGTCTGCTCGGCGCGCTGCTGGCGTTCGGCGGCTTGGTGGCGGCGAAGTTCTTCTTCATCGACGGGTCGCTCAAGGCGCTGGCCAATGTGCTGCTGCCGATCGACTGGAGCAGCATCTGGCTGATGCTGCCGGTCCTCGCCGGCGCCGGCGGTCTGGTCAGCGCGATCACCGCCTGGATCACGCTGCGGTTCTACGTGCGCGTCTGACGAACGTTCACCGAAGGGGGCGGGCCGTCGCGGTCCGCCCCCTTTCGTGTGCCCGGTCCCGCGCGTTTTACCCGAAATCCGGACTTATGGCTGTTTAGCCGCTTACGGTAACCCTCAAGTGGTACTGGAGGGTTATGTGAACCGGATCAGGATCGTCTGCGCCATCGCCGCCACCGTCGTGCTGCTCGGCAGTGGCACGGCCGGGCACGCCGACGCCCGCGACGACAAGGCACGCATCGACCGCCAGATCCAGGAGACGCAGGCGACGCTCGAGGCCGCCACCGACAAGGCGCAGCAGGCCGCCGCCGACCACGCCGCCGCGACCGCCGCGCTGCCCGGCGCCGAGGACGCCCTTGAGGTCGCCAAGGGCCGGGTCATCGCCGCCGACGCCGCCGCCCGGCAGGCCCAGCGCGACCGGGACGCCGCGGACGCCGTGCTCGACGCCGCCGACACCGAGTACGACGGCGCCAAGGCCGACGTCGAAGAAGGCCGCGAGCACGTGTCCGCGTTCGTCGCGGCGGCGTACAAGGGCAGCGGCTTCGCCATGTTCAACTCGATCCTCGAGTCCGGCTCGCCGAACGACCTCGCGCTGCGCATCTCCTACCTCGACCGGGTCGCCGCGGAGAGCCAGCGCGCACTCGACGACCTGACCATCGCCAGGATGACCGCCAAGCAGCGCTCCGACGTCGCCCAGCTGGCCCGCGACAAGGCCGGCCAGGCGGCCGAACAGACCCGTCAGGCCCTGCAGGACAGCATGGCCGCGCAGACCGGCGCCGAGCAGGCCGCCGCCGACGTGAAGATCCTGATCGACAAGAGCGCCCAGGCCGAGGCCGTCGCCAACTCCGAGCGTGCCGCCGTCCTCGCCCGCTACCAGCAGCTCAAGGTCGACAGCGACCGGGTCGCCGCGGAACTGCGGGCCGCCGCGGCGGCGGAGGCGGCGGCCGCGGCGAAGGCGGCCAAGGCGGCCGGCAAGCCGAGCACCGGCGGCGCGCCGCTCACCACCGCGCTCCCGCCGAAGACCGGAGCCTTCTTCCTGATGCCCGTGCACGGCTGGAAGTCCAGCAACTACGGCATGCGCTTCGACCCGGTCTACAAGGTGTACCAGCTGCACGCCGGCATCGACGTCGCGGCCGGCGGCGGGCAGCCGATCCTCGCCGCCGCCGACGGCAAGGTGGTCCGGGCCGGCTGGGCGGGCGGCAACGGCAACTACACCTGCGTGTCCCACGGCCTCTATCAGGGCAAGGGGCTGGCCACCTGCTACGCGCACCAGTCGCAGATCCTCGTACGCGTCGGGCAGACCGTGCGCCGCGGTGAGGTCATCGGCCGGGTCGGCACCACCGGCGCCTCGACCGGCTACCACCTGCACTTCGAGGTCAGGCTCAACGGCAGCCCCGTGCAGCCGTTGTCCTGGCTGCCCGGTTGCTTGTGCTAACCCTGTTGCTCAACGCGATACGCTGATACTCCTGTCAAGATTGCTGGAGGGGTCGATGCCGCGCGAAAAGGGACGCAAGGTCGTCGCGTCCAACCGGAAGGCGCGCCACGACTACGAGATCCTCGAGACGATCGAGGCCGGCGTCGCGCTGACCGGCACGGAGGTCAAGTCGCTGCGGGCCGGCCGCTGCTCGCTCGTCGACGCCTTCGGGCAGATCTCCGACGGCGAGGTGTTCCTCCATGCGATGCACATCCCTGAGTACACGATGGGCACCTGGACCAACCACCCGCCCCGTCGCGTCCGGAAGCTGCTGCTGAAGCGCCAGGAGATCGACCGCATCGGCACGAAGGTCCGTGAGAGCGGCCTCACCCTGGTGCCGCTGTCGGTCTACTTCGCCGACGGCTGGGCCAAGGTGGAGATCGGCATCGCCCGCGGCAAGAAGTCCTACGACAAGCGCCAGACTCTGGCGAAACGTGACGCCGAGCGGGAGATCTCTCGCGTCATGGGCAGCCGCAACAAGGGCAGAACCGAGTAAATCGACCCCGCTGGCTGAGTAATGCCCGACAGGCGGGCGAGCAATGCGTACAAGCCATATAGTCCGTGCGTGACCGAGATTCGGGTCGATGTCGACCTCGAGCACCCGCCCGCCGCGGTATGGCGCGCGCTCACCGAGGCCCACCTCGTCACCGACTGGCTGCCGACGACCCGCTTCATGGTCCGCGAGGACGGCACGTTCACGTTCCAGGCGGCCACGCTCGCCGGTCTCGAGGACCCGATCGAGGGCGAGATCGTCACCACCGAGGCGCCGCACCGCATCGTCATGCGCTGGTCCGGGGAAAACCTGCACACGGCCGTCGCGATCGTCCTCGACGAGGTCGCCGGCGGGACCAGGCTGACGTTCACGCAGAGCGGGTTCCTGGGGCCGCAGGGGGCGCTGCGGCGCAGGACGTTGCGCGGGACGTTCCAGCGGCTGTTCGAGGGCCCGCTCGCGGCCACCCTGGCGAAGCAGGCGGCGCCACCCGCTTCCCCCGTCGCCGCGACCCTCACCGATCCGGTGACGGTGGTCCGGCGCAACGACGGCGGGCCGTTCAACCGGCTGCCACGCCAGCCCAACGCGCCGAGCCGGTCCGCGCCGGGCCTCAGCTCGCAACGGCCCTCCACCGCGGGCCCGCGGCCGACGACGACCATGCCGGGCTTCGCCGCCGCCGTCCTGGGCGCCAAGGCGACCGGTGTCGCCGCGGTGCCCGCCCCGCCGGTGATCCCCGCCGCCCGCACCGGCGACCCCCTGCCCGCCCACCGGTCGCCGCGGCCGGCGGCCGGCGCGCCGGCGCTCTTCGCCAGGATGCGCGGCGGCCTGCAGCGGCTGATCGCCGCGCGCGACTGGTCCGCGGACCGGCGCAGTCAGGCCGTCGCCGCCGCGGCCGCGATCCTGCTGCTCCTGGCCATGATCGCCCTGCTCGTCGGCAAGGCCACCGCACCGCACCCGGCCAAGCCACCACGCACCGGCGGCGGCGTCGAAGGCCCGCTCCAGGCCAGCTTCCCGGCCGCCGCCCCCGCCGAACGGTCCCCGCGCCCGACCCTGGTCTCGGCGAGCTCCGCGCCCGCCGCCGCCCCGTCCGGCTCGGCCGTCCCCGCGTCGAGCGCCGCGCCGCAGCTCACCGCGCAGACCCGCACCGAAGACCTCACCCTGACCTCCTACCGGGTGACCGTCACCATCGCCAACCCGGCCACCACCCCGGCCGCCGACTGGACGGTCGCCATCACCCTGCCCCTGCTCGACCTCACCGTCCGCAACGTCGACGGCGCCGTCATGGCCCGCACCGGCCTGCAGGTGATCTTCACCCCAGTGGACAGCACCCGCACCGTCCCGGCCGGCGCCTCCGTCAACGTCCGCTTCGAGGTCCAGGGCCTGGGCATGCGCAACACCCCCCTCGCTTGCACCATCGACACCCGTCCGTGCACCCAGGTATCGGGATGAAAAGCTGGCGGGGACGCGTTACTCTGGATCAGTCGCTCGTGGGAGCGGCAGCCAACACCACCCGCGCGGGGGTGACTGGTTTCGACTTTGTGCGCCGCGTTAGGGGAAGCGAGCCGAGGAAGCCGACGTTGTCTCGTGAATCAGTCGTCGGAAAAGTATAAGCGCCAATTACAAGCGCTCCGATCTCGCTCTCGCTGCCTAAGCAAGAGTCGTAGATCTGTCGGTCCGGGTTCGCCTTCGACCCGATCACCGGCATCAGCTAGAAGGCTGGCCAACCGAGTCCTGTCGCGGGGCTCGTGCGGCGAGATCAATCGCGACTGGACCCGTCATACCGACTCGCTCGCGTGATCGGTAGGGCCGAGTAGAGACACAGCGAGCTGCGCTCGGAGAAGCCCTAGCAAAGCAACGAAGGACCCGGGTTCGATTCCCGGCACCTCCACCTCTGGACGGCCCCTGCTGACGCAGGGGCCGTCCGCCGTTGGAGGTGTCGTGTTCCCCGCGCACCGGCTTCGCCGGTGCTCCCCAGTGGGGGAGCTTCGCTCCACCCACACCCCCTCAAAACCGCAGCGGAGCCCACTGGTCGCAGCGCGTCCTCTCCGCGGGGGCACGCTGGCTTGGTTGGTTGTGCTGTCGAATGCTCCACACCGCGTCACCCCGCCCTGGGCGGCCTGTGTCCTGCACGTTGCCTGTCTGGCCGAACTTCGCTCTCTGCCGAACGCGCTAAGGTCAGGCTAACGATGGAGTACGACAGTTCCAGGGGCGTCGCCACATCGTGTGGTAGCGGCCGCTCGCGGCGTCGATGGTGTCGAGTTCGCTCCGGACGGGCGGGGACGCCGTTGTTGTCTGCGGCTCTGAACGCGCTCACTCAATGTGACGCTCCAGGGTCGTTCGTTCGCGCTGTCGGCCACGTGATCTTTGGCTTATCGCTGCAGTTTGCCCTGGTGAGCGCAAGTCGGACCGTAAGTCGGTACGCCAAGTCGGACCGTAAGTCGGTATTCCCGCGGCCCCCGGGCTGGCCGATCATCGGCATTATGGATGTGGTCGGGCCGGTTTTCGCTGGGGCGTGGGTTGCGCTTGCGCTGGTGCCGCTTTCGCGATTGGCAGTGCTGTCATGGGTGTTGAGCGATGATCGGCGCACGATGAGACTCATCAGGGTCCTTCGCGCCGCTCGGCACCCGACTGTCAGTCGGTCGAGGTCGAGTGCGTCGCCTGTGAGCGTCGCCGCTGGCTCGCTGGTCGAATGTGGCGCGTCGTGTTGCGGGCGCATGCTCGGCATGCGCGGAATCAGACGGCGAGGAAGTCGACGTCGTACTTGTGGATGTGGGCGTCGCGGGTGACCAAAGTGAGTTCTTCGAGCTGGGCCTGTGCGATGAGCATCCGATCGAACGGGTCGCGGTGGATGAGGGGCAGGCGCCCTGCGGCGATGGCGTGGGCAGACGTGATCGGTAGCTCGCGGAACCCGCTGTCGCGGATGCGCTCTGGCAGGTCCACCGGTTGCAGCTTGCCAATGGACTGCTTGATGGCTACTTCCCAGATGGTGGCCGGGCTGATGTAGACATTGAGTTCGTGGTCGAGGCGGTCTTTGACCTCTTCGGCAAGCGTTTCGTCATCGGTGAGCCACCACAACACCACGTGGGTGTCGAGCAGGAGGCTCACGGCGTCAAGCCGAAGTCGTCGGCGATGCTTTCGTTGACGGCCTGCGAGTCCCAATCGTCACTCACGGTGAGCTGGCCGGTCAGTGATCCTCGGCCAGCGCGTTTGATGCGTGGGTGAAGCGGGATCACCTTGGCGACCGGCGTACCGGCGCGACTGATGATGATCTCTTCGCCGTGCTCCACGCGGTCGATGATTCGGGAGAGGTTGGTCTTCGCGTCGTGGATGTTGAACTGTGGAACGACGGCTTCGCTTGACATGGGACCTCCTTAGCTAACAGCTTAGTCCAGCTGGCCGGCGTAGCTGCGGATCGGACCGGGCGGGTTCAAGTAGACGAGCGTCAGCTCCACCGGCGCTCCCCAGTGGGGGAGCTTCGCTCCACCCGCACCCCCTCAAGACCGTCGCGGCGCGCTCTGGTTGCGCATGGTCTTGGGTCGGGCGGGGTCTCGAGCGGTCGGATCGCCCGGCATGAGCGTTCGTGTGCGTCACGAAGTTTTGCTGCGGCTTCGCTCGGCAGGCCGTAACTGCGCTGCTGTCGAATTGGCATATGGCCACTAGTTGGCCATCGTTTCGGGTGAGTCTTGAGGGCGTGTGCGTCGCCGCTGAGTGGTTGGCATGGCAGGCTGGTGACGAGCATCCGTCGGGAGGTGTGTGAGCTGATGAGCGTCGCCGTGCTCGAACACGAAGGACCGTGGAGTGAGGACGAGTACCTTGCGCTCGGCGAGACCGTCGACCGGATCGAGTTGCTGGACGGGAGTCTGCTGGTGAGCCCGGCGCCGAGCAAGCGGCACCAGCGCCTTTCGTCGCTGCTGTTCGTGGAGCTCGATCGGGCTGCGTTCGATGCGGGACTGCTCGCGCTGGAGGCGGTCAACGTCCGGCTGCAGAGCGGACGCATCATGATCCCGGACCTTGTCGTGGCGGACACCGACGAGGACGGTGTGGTGATCGATGCTCCCGACGTGGTCCTGATCGGCGAGGTCGTTTCGCCGGGCAACGCCGGGACCGATCGCCTGGTGAAGATGGAACTGTACGCCAAGGCTGGAATCGATCTTTACCTGCTCGTGGAGCAGGAGCCGCCCGGTTCTGTGACGCTGCGGTTGTTCCGGCTCGACGGTGCGCACTATGCGGAGCACGCGGTCGCGAAGGCGGGCGAGGTGCTCGCCGTCGATGAGCCGTTTACGTTCGAGATCGACACCGCCGACCTGCTGCGCCGGGTGCCTCGCCGCCTCACCTGAGCGGGTTCAAGTGCGCCAGTGTCAGCTCCACCGAACCGGTTCGGGTTCCTCCGCACGAGCAAGCTCGTGCTCCCCAGTGGGGGAGCTGCGCTCCACCCACACCGCCTCAAAATCATCGTCCTGTCCGACTGGCTGCGAAGCCCGCCCAACGTCGGGCCGCCGAGTTGTTCCGGCCTGCCGGGTTCTGCGCCGACGTCGCTTTCTGGCATGCCACGAAATTTCAGGTGCGCCGGCCGCGATGCCGTCGACAATGTCTCGGTGTCGGATCCGATGGTGTCGTTCGTCCGTACGGTTGCCGAGCGCGATGCCCGTGAGGGGCACGCCCGGCGGATGGTTGGCGCATTCGTCCACGCGGTGCGATACGTCGACATCGACTACTTCCGTCACGAGGTGGCTGCCGAACATGAGGGTCCGCGCCGGATCGTCGACGAGGCGGAGTGGGAGCGACCGGCGTGGCGATGCGATGGGTTCGACTCCGTCGACCACGGTGTCGAGTTCGAGTGCGCCGACGGCCGGGTGTTCAGCGTTACCTGGCAGTCGCCTGGTTGGACCGAGGGGCTGGTGTTCTGGGAGCAGCCGCTGTTCGGCAACGCTGTTCGACCCGAAGCGGATGTGGCGGTGTGGGACGTGACGGCGCGGAGTGGCTGGGCCGACTTCGTTGGTCGACCGGTCCTTGACGTCCGGGTGCACTACGCGCCGGCCGACGGCGGGTTCTGGTGTGGTCGGGCGACACTTCGGTACGACCGCGGCGACGTCAACCTCCTTCTGGGAGAAAGCAGTCGAACTGGCACGGAGCTGCAACCGTCCGCCGACAATGTCGCGGTGGTGTTTCCGTCCTCGCCGCTGCCGGTCTGGCTCACGGCGGATGACACGTGACAAGTCAGTCAGTCGGCCGGGTTCAGTAGGCCATCGTTAGCTCCACCTCTGGACGGCGGAACGTGGTTGCTGCTGGCTGGATGTGTTGGATTGGCACGTGCGCCGATCATCCGTGGTGAGCTGCACGGCTATGTCGGGCCGCGACCAATCAAGGGGCGTCCGTTTTCGCGGAGGACGACGGTGGATCGCAACGATCCGTGGAGGACGTGAGCGAGGCCGACATGCCCGCCGTTCGCCAGTGCCTCCATCAACTCGGCCTGGTTCTCGTCGATCTCGTCGAGCTTTGCGTAGTGCTTCGCCAGGTCCGGGCCGGTGCCGTTGATCCAAAGCGTGATCTCCGCGCCGCGGCTGAGCGCGGCGGTCAGCTCATCTCGTAGCGGCCCGGACTCCGCGGTTGCGATCGCGGCGTGGAGCCGTTCCTGGGCACCTGGTCGCGTGGGGGCCGCGGCGGCGCGTTCGGCGCAGCGGGAACATGCCGATCGGTGCTCCGCCGCGAAAAGGTGACGGACGACGGTCACCTGCGCCGCCGGGATGCCGCACAGCGTCGTGTCGCCGTCGACCGCATGCTCCGTTCCGTCCGGTGTTGCGCCTGGTGCGAGGCCGGCAGCGAACCAGGCCGGTTCACGGGCGTCTGCAAAGGACCAGCCGGGGCGTTCGGGTGCGGCGCTACGTCGTCCTGGCCGGCGGACGATCACCGGACGCGAGTTCATGGGAATGATCGCGACGAACCGCCACGAATCTGTGACCACCTCCGCCATCCCGAACCGGCCCTCGGTCTGCAAGGCCGTGCGGGCTTGACTGCCACCCTCGATCGCCTGATGGAGCCTGGCTGATGACCGGATGACGTCAGCGGACGCCCCAAGAATCCATGGGTGGACCGGTGCGCCCTTCTTGAGGGCCTCGATCAATTCGTCGCGCAGTGGGCCGGCATCCGCAGTGACGATCTTGCGGTACAGCCTCTCCTGCGGGGACGGTCGGGGCGGCGTGGCGGCGGCACGCTCCACGCAGCGTGCGCACGCCGACTCGGTGTCGGGAGCGAAGAAGCCGGGTGCCTGGTCCACGCGGCGCAGGGGGATGCCGCACAAGGTCGCCTTGCGGGACACCGCGTGTGCCATCTCGCCTGAGGGGCTCGACGTGACGCAGTTCAAGAAGGCAACCGGTATGCGCTCCCACACATGCTCACTGACCACGCGGCGACACTAGCCGTCCGCCGAGAGCGGACCAATCCGCCGGGTTCAAGTAGGCCCCTAGACGCCGTCCCGGGTCCTACCGGTCCGGGTGTCGGAGCCGGGGTCCGCCGTGGCGGGCCCCGGCCGGCGTCGCTACGGGACGATGACGTCGACGGTCAGGGTCCTGTTGTTCCGGATCTGGTACGTCTGGGCGTGTGCGAGGTCGGCACCGCCGACCCAGCCGCTGCGGCCGTCGGGCAACTGGTAGAAGATCTTGATCTGTTGCGGCGCGATGTTCGTGATCGTGAACGTCATGGGCGGGTTGCTGTACTGGTTGTTGCTGTCCCCGGAGTGGAGCGCCTCGCCGGACAGTGCGTCGTACGCGACCAGGAACGCGTTGCGCGGGTTGCCGGCCGTGTCGTGGACCGTGCCGGTGAGCGTGCCGCCGCCGGTGCGCAGTTTGATGTTCGCGGCGACCTTCTTGCCGGCGGGCACCGTCACCTTCGTCGCCTCGGGGCGGTTCACCGCGTTGCCGGACCAGCGCCACTGGTATCCACGGCCGATGAACTGCACCGGCCATGCGTACGGGCCGACGCCCGGGATGCTGTACGTGCCGTCGGCGCCGGTCGAGAATGCGCAGCCGCCCTGGGGAGCGAAGCCGTGCGACAGGGCGACGACTGAGACGCAGGCGCCTGCGACCGGGGCGGCGGTGTTGACGTCGGTCACCTTGCCGCGGACCGTGCCGGCCCGGTCGAACTGGATGGTCGGCGTGGTGATCTGGTCTCCGGACGCGACCGTGAACCGCTGGGCGGCGTCGCGGTCGCCGGTGCCGCCGGCCGCGCCGACCCACTGCAGGCCGAGTGCGTCGCCGCGCGGGTCGGCGAGCAGCTGGTACGTGCCGGGCTCCAGCGGACCGATCACCACCGAGCCCGGCGTCGGGCCCGGACCCTCGTCCGAGCAGAAGCCGTACGGGTCGTAGCCGTAGGGCTGGTCGATGTTCGCTACGCCGACGCAGCCGTCGACCGCGGTGCCGCCGTCGCGGTCGACCATGGTGGCGGTGATCGACGCGCCCTGGCGCATGGCCACGTCAATCGTCGCGGTCTGCCCGGCGGCGACCGTGACCGGCGTGTAGGGCACCGTCAGGTGGAGGCGGTCGTCGATGTTGACGTTGAGCGTGTACGTGCCGACGAAGAGGCCGGTGACCAGCAACTCGGTACCCGTGGCGCAGCCTCTGACGTTGTCGGTGTTCGTCGCCCATACGCAGAAGTGCTCCAGCGGTTCGCCGGTCGTGGCGTCGTGCGCGACGACCCGGATCGCGCCGGTCGGCAGAAATGTCTCGTCGACCGTGGTCAGCCGGCCGTCGGTCACCGTGAACCGGTCGGCCGCAGCGCTGTCGAGTTTGCCGTGCGCGTACTGTGTGACGCCCGCGGGCCCGGCGAACGCGACGACGTACTCGCCGAGCATCAGGTCGTCGATGCGATACCGCCCGTCGGCGCCGGTGGTCGTCCAGCCCGAGCCGCCGTTGCCATCGAGCTGGTTGGCGGTGACGCTCACGTTCGCCGCCGGGCTGCCGTCGGCGTCGGTCAGCTGTCCGCCGACCGAACCCGTCGGCAGCACGGTCTCCACGACCTGCACCGCTTGGCCGGCGGTCACCTCGACGGGTACGGCGGTCTCGTAGGAGGTCTTCCCGCCCGACCACTGGTCGAACGCGCCGCGGACCCGGTAGTTGAGCTTGTACGAGCCGGCCGGCAGATCGAGCGTGAACGCGCCGCTGGACGGCACGCTGACGCTGGTGATGAAGTTCTGCGCGGCGCTGTCGAAGACCGTGAGGTATGCCCAGGTCGGCGTGCCGTCCCGGTTCAGCAGGCTGCCGGAGATCGTCCCGGTCGGCAGTTGGTCGTCCACCACCGTGGCTCCCGCGCCCACGATGATGACGTCGCCCGCAATGACACTTGTGCCGGTCGCGGCGTGCGCCGGCGTGCTGGAGACCGCCGCACCGGCGATCGTGGTTGCCGTCACCGCTGCGTAGAGCAGGGTGCGGCGCAGTGCATGCTTTCGCATGTCCGCTCCTGAATGGGATGGGGTGGTTCGGATACGTCCCGCGTCGGGCAGAGCGGCACCCTCGGCCGAGGAATCACGCCCGTCGATCATGCCCTACTGTCGCCCGGCGGGTGGGGACGGACCATCGGCCCGGCCGGCTGGCTGCAGAAGCCCGGCCAGCGTCGTGCGAATGTCTGCGCTCCATTTCGTCGCGCTTCTGACTATCGGCTGGTATCGATCTTCGAGGGCGTAGCAGACTGACTGTGGCAAGCGTCGATCAGTCTGGGACGGGGGCAGTGATGCCGGGTCCGCGCATGCTCGTGTTGATGGCGCTCCCGCTCGTTGTCGCGGCCCTCATCGTCGTCGTGCGAAACGGTGGCGTACGAGGCATCCCGCTCCAGCGGCTCCGCCACGTGTGGTTGGTCTGGTTGGCCGCCGCCGTGCAGTTCGTCCGCGTGTCCGACCCTGACTGGGCGGCGCCCGTGTTGACCCCGCTCAAGGGCCTGTGGCCGGTGCTGGCCACCTGGTTGCTGGCGATGCTCTTCGCCGTGGTCAACGTCGGCGCCATGCGTCGCGTGGCCCGGCTCGGCCTTGCGATCCTCGTGCTGGGCTTCAGCCTCAATTCGTTGACCGTGGCGCTCAACGGTGGCATGCCGTTCTCGGCGACCGCCGCCAGGAGCGCGGGCTTTTCCGAGCCGGACATCGTCACGCCCAAGCTCGGTCACCCGCGGCTCACCTCGGACACCAGGCTGAAGGTGTTCTCGGATCTCATCCCGGTGCCCGGCCTGCAGCGTGTCGTCAGCATCGGCGACCTGTTGATGCTGCTCGGCGGTACCTGGGTGCTGGTCACCCTCACGGCCGCGCCGGCCCGTCGATCCGCCGCCGCACCATCGGTCGGTGAGGAGTCGGCGTTGACCGCTTAGCGGTTTCCCGAGGTGGGAAACCTGCGTCAACATCGCCAACGGGGAGGTGATCACAATGTCGAAGTCGTTGCGGGCGAAGCTCTGGATGGCCGCCGTCTCAGCGTCCACCGTCGCAGTCGCCGTATACGCACTGATGGCGCCGTTCGATTCGCCGCACTGACCTGGAAGTCCAATCGTTCTGGCGCACGTTCGCGTGCGCCAGAACAGCGGGAATCAGGTCCGGTCGCGGGTGGCGACCGGCTCCTGCTCCGGTGTGAGCTCCGCGCGGCCCTCGTCGATGATGCTCATGACGGTGAGCGCGATGGCTCGGACTCCGAATGCGACCGCGGTGAAGACGCCCAGCTGGATCGGGTCGATGCCGGCGTTGCTGTCGACCGGGATGGACGGATCCGTCGTCACCACGTTGGCGATCCGGTACTGCGCGATCGTCAAACAGATTGCCAGCAGCGTGACGGCGGTCGCGATGGCGGACCGGCGAGTGGCTCCGGTGCCCAGCCACACCGAGATGCCGGTCGCGACGCCGAGCCCGGCGGTGACCACCACGGAGTTGAAGATGTCGATCGACAGGGCCGATCCGGTACGCCCGGCGAGTGCCGCCTGCAGGCTCATCACGCCCAGCAGCAGGCCGATCGCCGTTCCTGCGGCGGCTGCCCGTGCTGGATGGGGATGCTTGGCGACCAGCCACAGGACGCCGGCCGTGAACGCGACCGCGAGGACGGTCAGGATCATGCTCGGGGCCAGGAAGAAGTGGACCTGGTAGTCGCTCATGTGGATGGCGGTGGCGGCGACGAAGAGCATGTCGTCGCGCGCCGTCTCGACCAGTGCCCACGACGCCACCAGCACCAGCAGGAGGCGGCTGCGTCCCGTCTGCCGCTGGTCGGTCATCCGGATCAGGCAGAACACGGCCAGCAGGGAACCGACACCATTGCCGACGAGAACGGCGAGCACGAACCAGATCTGGTGGTCCACAGTGTGCTCGGCCTCCTCGCGGATGCGATTCGTGGTGCGGATGAGAATGCCGCAGGCATTCGGATCCTCCGATCTGCCTAGCAGCGCGCATACCGTACCGTGCCGCCGCATCGACGCCCGTGCCGACCACCGCCGGGGGCGCTTTTCCGACTGTTGGGGAGCGGTCTGGGCTGCGGATTCATCGGTATCGTGGGTTGGGTGATCGAGCTGTTGTTCGAGCCGGGGGACCTGGCGCGGATTCGGTTCGCGCGGTCGCCGATGCATGAGCTGGTGAGCAGTGTGCGGGTCGGCGGGCATGCCGAGCGGGTTCGGATGCATCTGCCGTGGGTCCGGTCGGTGAGCGGGGTCGTGTCGTCGTTGCGGCTGGAGATGCTGCGGGCGCTGCTCGCGGACCGGCGGTACATCCCTGAGTTCCTGATGCCGGCGCCGGAGCGGATGGACACGCGGTTCGCCGACGAGGTGGGGCTGGTGCGCAGCACGCCTGATGGGGAGGTGCGGGCGCAGCTGGATCTGTTGCGGGGGAGCGGGGCGCTGCCGGCGGCGCTGGTCGCGCTCTACGAAGACCCGGAGCGGCAGCTCGGGAGGTTGGCGGCCGAGGTACAGGCGTACTGGCAGGCCGCGGTCGCGCCGGTCTGGTCGCGGCTGGCGGGGCTGGTCGACGCGGAGGTCGGGTATCGGGCGGACCAGCTGACCTCCGGCGGGATCGTGCGGGTGCTGGGGAACCTGCATCCGGAGTTGGAGTACGACGAGGACGCGCTGCGGATCCTGTGGCCCACGTGGGAGTCGCGGAACCGGCTCGACGGGGCTGGGCTGCTGCTGGTGCCGTGCGTGTTCGCGTGGCCGTCGCTGCTGGTGGACACGAGCCCGCAGCGGCCGACGCTGATCTACGGGCCGCGCGGGGTCGGGCAGGTGTGGGACAGCTCGGCGCGGGCGCCGGCGCCGCCGGTCGCGGACCTGCTCGGGCGCAGCCGGGCGGCGCTGCTGGCGACGCTCGACCTTCCGCTGTCCACCACGCAGGTCGCCCGGGACCTGGGGCTGAGCGCGGCGTCGGTCAGTGAGCACCTGTCCGTCCTGCGCCGCTCGGGGCTCGTCGCGTCACGGAAGTCGGGGCGGCAGGTGCTGTACCAGCGCACCGCCCTCGGCACCGATCTGCTGGGAGCCGCGTCGACGATTCGGTGACAGCCGAATCGTGGAGCCGCCGCATCGACCGAGCCCACCATGTCCGGGACAGCACATCGGACCTGAGGGGAGACACCACATGCGCGTGGTGAGGACACTTGTTCTGGCGGCGGCGATCGTGGCGGTGACGGCGGGCACGGCGGCCGCGTCCGGCCCGGGCAACGGCGGGTGGGAGCCGACGAGCACGCCGCCGTTCGTCATCCCGGCGGGGGACGTCTGCTCGTTCGAGGTCAAGGGCGACATCGTCCGGGACCGGGAGAAGATGCGGACGCCCGCCACCTATCCGGACGGTTCGCCGAAGGTCCAGGACTTCGCCGGCGTACTGGTCATCCGCTACACCAACACGAGCAACCACAAGTCGGTGGTCCGCGACGCCACCGGCACCATCCGCGTGTACTACCTGCCGGACGGCACCCGGATCTCGCAGCTGAACGGGCACAACGCCCTGCCGATCAAGGCGTCCAACGTCGGGTTCCCCGGCGGGGACTACATCACCCGCGGCGACTTCGTCGTCATCCGGCACCCGGACGGCAGCCGCGAGGTGCCCGTCCAGCTCGGCACGATGGAGAACCTCTGCGAGACCCTCGCCTAGCGGTACCAGCGGCGCGAAGGGCTGCGAGAGCGCCCGGTAGATCCAGTTCAACGACACCTGAGGCCGACCCCGGGACGCAGTTCGGACGTCCCGGGGTCTTCAGTGCCGCCGGCGGCGGGACCACAGCAGCCAGCCGAGACCCGCGACGGTCAGCGCGGCCGCGGCCGTGGCGAGGCTCAGCCACACCGGCCACGGGCCGCGGGACGGGCCGCCGGCGTCGGCCACCCGCGCCCCCGGCAGCAGCGCGGTCGCGGCCTGCAGGTCGTAGGTGTCGGAACCGTCGGCGGTGGTGAGCGGCCGCAGGTCCGGTCCGCTGATCGTGCGGCGCCCGGTGGCGCCGCCCTGGGTGACCAGCGGCCGGTCCGGGGCCGCCCAGCCGAGCAGCGCGATCTGCTCCGCCGTGGCGATCCGCTCCGGTGGGTTGCGCTCCGCCGGGTCGACCGGCAGGAAGGTGATCGTGCAGTCGAGCTTGCCGGAGGCGGCGTTGTCGGCGACGGCGATCCACCGGCCGTCCGGCGACCACGCGCCGGACCCGGCGATGACGACCCCGAACCCGACCTCGGTGAGCTCGGTGGGTGGGCCGCCGCCGTCGAGGTCGACGATCCTGACCGGCCGCCGCGGCTCGACCTCCGTCTCGGGCAGGCCCTGCACGGCGAGCCGCCGGCCGTCGGGCGAGAACGCGGCGGCCGTCGCGAGTGCCGGGAGCGCGGTCGAGGCGCCGGTGGTGATGTCGAGGACGGCGGAGTCGGTGTCGCCGGTCAGGTACGCGAGGCGGGTGCCGTCCGGCGACCAGGCCAGGGGGCGGACGATCCCCGTCGCGCCGGCGCGGTAGGTGCTGGTCCGGCCGGTGCGCAGGTCCACGACGGCGACGTCCGCGCGCGGTTCGACGCTGCCGACCGCGATCCGCGACCCGTCCGGCGCGAGCAGCACCGGCGCGTCCTGCCAGGTGCCGAACTCGGCCGGGCCGCCGCGCCGTTCGGCCTCGTCGAGCCGCCGGTACGTGTGGCCGTCGGTGCTCAGGACGACCGTCTGCAGGGTGTGCAGCCAGCGCGGGCCGTTGGCGCCCTGCGCGTATGCGAGGAGGGCCGGCCCGGCGGGCGCGTCCGACACCGCCGCGGTCAGCAGCGACAGGCCCGCGAGGCGGGTCGGCAGGACCGTCCCGCCGGTGGGGGCCGCCGGCTGCGCCAGCAGCCCGGGACCGAGCGCCGCCGCTGCCAGTACACCCAGAACCCCCAGAGCACTGAGCAGCGGACGCCACCGGCCGGGCCGCCGCGCTTTGTCCAGGAGCGACGCCAGGTCGGGCGCGTCGACGTGGACCTCGTCGGCGAGGGACCGGACGGCCGCGCCGATACGGGCCTGCGGGTCAGGAGACATCGAGGTCCTCCTTGATCGCGGTCAGCGCGCGGTGCAGCAGCGACTTGACCGTGCCGGGGCGGCAGCCGAGTGCCGCGGCGATCTGCGCCTCCGGCAGGTCGAGGTAGAACCGCATGAAGACGGCGGCGCGCTGGCGCGGCGACAGTTTGTGCAGCGCGGCGCGGACGACCTCGGTGTCAGCGTCGGGATGGGTGACCGGCTCGATGGTGACGGTCGCGTGGCGGCGCTCCAGCCTGCGGCGGCGCACCCAGGACGTGCACCGTGACACGACCGCCCGGCGCAGGAACGGCACCGGCTCGCGGACCTGATCGCCGCGGCGGAACCATTCGATGAACGCCTCCTGCGCGACGTCCTCGGCGGCGGCGAGGCTGCCCGTCGTCAGGTACGCCAGCCGGACGAGCGGCGCGTAGTGTACGGCGTACACCTCCCGGAAGGCCTCGGGGTCGAACCCAGGGCCTCCCGGGACGGGATCGTCAGTCGCCACGGTCACAATCGTGCAGGCGCACAGGTGACCGCGCCGGTTCCGTCAACGGCCCATGAGTTTTTCCACGTCGGCGAGCTCGGACGCGCTGAGCGGCCCGTGGGCGAGCGCGCCGGCGTTCTCCTCCACCTGCGCGACCGTGCGGCAGCCGGGGATCGGGACGGTCCGGCCGCTGTACGCCCAAAGCCACGCGAGCGCGCCCTGGGCGAGGGTGCGGCCGCCGGACGTCAGCACGTCGCGGACCGCGTCGATCCTGTTCAGGAACTCCGCCGCCGGCCGCCCGTCGCTGAAGTAGGTCATCCATTCGGGGCTGAGCCCGCGGATGTCGTCCTCGGGCAGCTTCGACTCGGCGGTGTACTTGCCGCTGAGCAGCCCCATCGCGAGCGGCCCGCGGATGATCACGCCCAGGTCGTGCGCGTCGGCGACCGGGATGACCCCGAACGACCCGCGCAGCACCGAAAGGTCCGCCTGGATCGTGGCGCAGTGCACGCCGGCCTCGGCGAAGGCGGTCGCCCGCTCCGGGAAGTCGGTGCTCCAGCCGTACGCCCGGACGAGACCGTCCTCGACGAGCTGCTCGAGCGCCGGGATCAGCTCCAGTGCCTGCGGGATCGGCAGAGCGTTGATGTGCAGCTGGTACAGGTCGATGAAGTCCGTCCCGAGCCGCCGCAGCGACTCGCGGACGGCCCGCCCGAGTCCTTCGGGCGAGCCGTCGTCGGGCCCCACGCGCTTGGTCTCCTCGTCGAACGTGCCGCCGAACTTCGTGGCGATGACCGCCTCGTCCCGCCGGCCCTTCAGGGCCTTCTCCAGCACCCGCTCGCTGTGCCCGGCGCCGTAGACGTTGGCGGTGTCGAAGAACGTGACGCCGAGGTCGAGCGCCCTGCGGATCGCGCGGATCGACTCGTCGTCGTCGACCTCGCCCCAGCCGAGCGGCCGGTCACCGGCCCAGAACGGCCCGCCGATCGCCCAGCAGCCGATCCCCAGAGCGCTGACCTCGATGCCGCTGCGGCCCAGTTTCCTCGTTTCCGTCATGCCGCTCAGGCTGCCAGCTGGAGCGCGCTCCAGGTCAACAGTCCTTCTAGCAACGCCAGGCGACGGCCACCGGCTGCGTGGTCATGTCGCTGTTCCTGCCGGACAGGTACCCGGCGGCGATCGTCCCGTCGTCGCTGAGCACCTCGACGTTGAGCGACGCGGTCCGCTCGTCGAACCCGTCCGGCAGCGGCAGCCTCCGCACCGTGCCGTCGGCGCCGACGATCGTCTGCGCGCCGGCGACGCTGCCCTGGGCGTTGATCACCCACAGCAGGCCGTCCGTCGTGTCCATGTGCCCGGTGCGCAGGTTCCACCTCGGCGCACCGATCCACCGCGCGCCGCTGCCCGGCTCGTCGTACGCGGCCCACCCGACGACCCAGCCGTCCCGGATCACCTTCGCGTGGTAGACGCTCGCGGGCTGGTCCTTCACCTTCGGCGGCGGCAGCTGCTGTACGGCGCCCGCCGGCGACCACGTGTAGGCCCGGCCGCCCTTCGCCTCGCCACCTTCCAGCGTGCCGACCACGGTGCCGTCCTCGTCGATCCCGGACGCCTTGCCCGTCATGCCCTTGCCCGGCATCGCCAGCATCGTCGGCTGCGCCCCCGGCGACGCCCACATCGCCGGCCTGCCCTGCACCGATCCGACGATGACCTCCCGCTCGTTGACGGCGAGCGCCTCGGCGTCCGCACCCGCGAGCTTGGTGAACTTCCCGCCCTTGTAGACCCACGCCGAGGTCGTGTCGCCGCCGGTGAAACTGGCACCGACGAAGACACCGGCGGACGTCGCGTCGTACAACATCGGGTCGTCGCCTGGCATGGGCACCTTGCGCACCGTCAGGTCGTCCCACACCACTGTGGACGGTTTCCCGTTGGGATAGGTGCGCCCGAGGATGTACCTGCCGGTCGGATCGGACCCGCTGACCACCGCCTTCGGCCCCTCGCCCCCGGGCGACGCGAGCCGCCGCACCGTGCAGGCGCCGCTGCCCGTGACGCTCCCGGTCGTGCTGGGGACCGCCTGCAGGGGATCGTTCTCCTGCCGCGGATGGTCCGCCACGGCCGTCCAGCCCGCGACCGCCACGAGGACGACCGTGGCGCCGGCGCCCGCCGACCCGGCCAGCCGCACCCGGCGGTGATGCCGGTCGCCGTCCGCGACCGCCCTGGCGATGTCCACAGTGGACGCCCTGGCCGGCTGCGCGCCGGCGAGCGGCCGCAGCAGCGTCGCACCGTCCTGCTCGTCGAATTCCACCGTCATCGTCCCTTCCGCGTGTCCGTCAGATCGGCCTGCTCGACATACCTGCGCAACGTCGCCAACCCCCGCGCGGTCTGGCTCTTCACCGTCCCGGCCGAACACCCGAGCATCGCGGCGACCTCGTCCACCGGCAGGTCGCACAGGAACCGCAGGACGAGCACCGCCTGCTGCCGCCGCGGCACCTTCGCCAGCGCGGCCCGCAGGACGATCGCCTCCTCGACCCTCCCCTCCACCGAACCGGCCGGATCCACCGCCTCCGGCGGCGTGCCCGTCAGCCCCACCCGGAACCACGACCGCCGCCGCTCGTCGATGAACCCTCGCACGACCATCGTCCGCACGTACTGGTCCAGATGCTCGACGTCCCTGATCCGCTGCCAGCTGATGTACAACTTGGTGATCGCCTGCTGCACCAGATCGTCGGCGCGGTGCTCGTCCCCGCACAGGACGTACGCCAGCCTGCGCAGCGCCGGCATCGCGCCGGTCACGTACTCGACGTACTCCCGCTGCGCCTCAGCCCGCATCCCCCGCGCCTCCGCCCGCCTCCGCCTGCATGTCCCGACTTCAACGCATCCCGCCCCCGCCCAGGTTGCACGCCTGACCCGGCGATCCGCGGCGCCGGCCATGGAGGTAGCGGGCGATGGCGAGAAAGGGTCGCGGTGGAAGCGAAACGGCGCTCAGACCCGTGACAGCGATTGACCTGGGTGGTGGGAGGCAGCATCGGCCAGGCGGTGAAGGAGCGCGGCCACCAGGCACGGGCGCCAAGCCACGGGGCGCCGGCGTGTCGGAGGGGAAGCGGGCGCACAGGGGAGCGAGCGTTGTACGGCAGCGGCCCATCGGGACCGGAAATGGGACGGCGTAGGGGAGCGCAGCCAAGCCGGGCGGTGGAGGGGAAGTGGCGGTCAAGCGGGCGGCGAAAAGGATGCGCCGGCTAGACCGACCTGCGGCAGGCGGCAGCGGTCAGACCGAGTGGCGGAGGAAAACGTCGCGGTGGAAGCGAAACCGCCGTTGTCTGGCAGCGGAGGATGGTGGCGTCAAGGTCGGCGCTGGGATACGGGACCGTGACAGGAAGCGAAGCGGTGGAACGGGAGCGGCGGTCAAAGCTGGGCGGCTGAGGGAGCGCGGTGGGTGAGGGAGCTGGGCGGAGGACGAATTGCGAAGGTCAGACCGGGCGGGAGAGGCGGTCAGGCGGGACGCCGGATCCGGATGGTGGAGGGGAAGCAAGGCGGCGGAACGGGCGGCGAGTTCTGGCTTGGCGTCAAGAGCGGGCGGTGGCGGTGGACGGGACCACTTGAAGGGGCCGGACGTCGGGGACGAGGCACTGCTCTCGTCGGGGCGTCACGAGTCGGGTGGTGGACGGAAAGCGTTGCGGTGTAGGGGAACCGGCGTCAGGGCGGTCGGTCGAAGCGCCGGAAACAGGGCGGTGGAACGGGAGCGGCGCGAGGCCGGGCGTCGGGGGCGAAGCAGTGCTCTCGCCGGGCGTCACCAGGCGGGCGGCGGACAGAAAACGGGGCGGGGGAACGGGAACGGTGCCAGGCCGGGCGTTGAGGGGCGAGGTAGTGCGGTGGCCAGATGCACGACGCGGGCGATGGAGGCAACGAAGCGGTCGAAGAAGCCGGCGTCAGGGCGGGCGCTGAGGAAGAGCCGGGCGAGCTGCCGGGGAACGCAGCGGGATTTGCGTCAGACAAAGCCCTGGTAGGGAGCCGGTTACCGGGCAGCGGAAAGCCGTCAGCCCGAGTGGGAAACAGCCCGCCCCGACAGCGGGTGACGGTGGGGGTCAGGCGGGGCGGACGTCCAGGCCCAGTGCGATCGCGATCATCGTGGCCTGGTCGGCGGTGATGATGGCCTGGCGGAGCTCGGTGGTCGTGGGGTCGAGGCCGGAGAGGTCGCTGCCGCGCAGGTCGCAGCGGGTGAGGTCGGCCTTCTGCAG
Source organism: Dactylosporangium sp. NPDC051087 (assembly GCF_055586325.1). Classification (NCBI taxonomy): domain Bacteria; kingdom Bacillati; phylum Actinomycetota; class Actinomycetes; order Micromonosporales; family Micromonosporaceae; genus Dactylosporangium; species Dactylosporangium sp. NPDC051087. The sequence goes on from NZ_JBVJIJ010000021.1 coordinate 44,385, forward strand.
GGAGGCGCCGGACAGGTCGACGTCGCGGAACGTGCCGCCCTCGCAGTTGGCGGCGGTCAGGTCCGCCTCGCGCATGCGCACGCCGGTGAACTCGGCGCTGCCGAGTCTTGCGGCGGGCATGGCGACGAAGGACCAGTCGCCCTCTTCGACCTTCAGCAGCTCGAACGTGCAGCGGTCGAAGGCGCTGCCGACGAGCTTGCAGCGGGTGAAGGTGGCGTCGAAGAAGTTGCAACCGACGAACTGGCAGTTGAGGAACGCGACGTCGGTCTGCACGGAGCAGTTGAACCTGACGTTGGTGAACGTGCACTCGGTGAAGACCGACCGCTCGTTGGTCGCCTCGCACATGTCGACGTCGACGAACGCCACGCCTGAGTGCTCCAGGCCGACCGCGTTGTGGTCGGTCCAGTCCTCGTCGTAGATCGTCGTGTGGGTCGCGATGCTCCGCCCTGCCATGCCTGCCTCCTCGACTCTCCGCCCACCCTCTCACCCGGGTACGACAAGAAACGACCCAGGGACATGACCGGGTCGCCCGGTTGCCGTGCAATGCCTGGTCGGACGGGTTTTCCGGGGTGAGAGCCGGTCCTTGTCCCAGGGACAAGGGCGCGCGGTTGGAACGCGGGTGCGCAGCGAAAGTTTCAGACCTTTTTCCGTCTTCGCACGAGGTAGACGGCATGCCGATGAGCGGGCTCCTTGACGCGGTACTGCGCCCGTACGGACTGTCATCACGCATAACCGCAGTTCACCGATGTAAGGAGACTCGATGAGGCGCAAGCTCGCCCTCATATCGGCTGTCGCGCTGGCGGCAACCGGCGGTGCCGTCGTGATCGCCAACCAGGCGTTCGCGGCGGCCGGATGCTCGGCCAAGTACACGATCACCAACCAGTGGCCCGGCGGCTTCGGCGCCCAGGTCGACGTCACGAACCTCGGCGACCCGCTCACCAGCTGGAACGTCGGCTGGGACTTCGGCAACGCGTCCCAGACGATCTCGCAGATCTGGAACGCCAACAAGACGCAGTCGGGCGTGCACGTCAACGCCACGAGCCTGAGCTACAACGGCAGCGTCGCCACCGGCGGCACGATCTCGTTCGGGTTCAACGGCAGCTGGAGCGGTGCCAACCCCGCCGGCACCAACTTCACGGTGAACGGCACGGCGTGCACCGGCGGCACCACCACGACCAGCCCGACCCCGTCGCAGTCGACGTCGCAGAACCCGACGGCGCCGACCGTGACGCTGACGAGCCCGTCGTCCGGCTCCTCGTTCACCGCGCCCGCCACGGTGAGCCTGGCCGCGACCGCGACCGCCCCCGGCAGCACCGTCAGCAAGGTCGAGTTCTACAACGGCACGACGCTGCTGGGCACCGACACCAGCTCGCCGTACACCTACAGCTGGGCGAACGTCGCCGCCGGCTCGTACTCGCTGTCCGCGAAGGTGTTCAACGCCGCGAACGCGACGGCCACCAGCACCGCGGTGCCGATCACGGTGACCACCGGCGGCACGAACCCGGGCCACGTCGACAACCCGTACGTCGGCGCCAAGGTCTACGTGAACCCGGACTGGTCGGCGAAGGCCTCGGCCGAGGCCGGCGGTAGCCGGATCGCCAACCAGCCGACCGGTGTCTGGCTCGACACGATCGCCGCGATCGCCGCGCCGGCCGGTTCGGGCTACACCACGAGCATGCGCAAGCACCTCGACAACGCGCTCGCCCAGGGTGCCACGCTCGCGCAGTTCGTGATCTACAACCTGCCCGGCCGTGACTGCGCCGCGCTGGCCTCCAACGGCGAGCTCGGCCCGACAGAGATCGACCGGTACAAGACCGAGTACATCGACCCGATCGCCGCGATCGAGGCCGACCCGAAGTACGCGTCGATCCGGATCGTCAACATCATCGAGATCGACTCGCTGCCGAACATCGTCACCAACGCGGGCGGCGAGGCCGGCGCGACCGCGGCCTGCGCGGTCATGAAGGCCAACGGCAACTACTCCACCGGCATCCAGTACGCCCTGAGCAAGCTGCGTGCGGCCGGCAGCAACACGTACAACTACATCGACGCCGCCCACCACGGCTGGCTCGGCTGGGACAGCAACTTCGGCCCCGCCGCGCAGCTGTTCGCCACCACGGTGCAGGGTGCCACCGGTGGCTTCAGCACGGTTGACGGCTTCATCACCAACACCGCGAACTACTCGGCGCTGACCGAGCCGTTCGTCACCATCGGCGCCACCGTCGGCGGTCAGTCGGTCCGGCAGTCCAAGTGGGTCGACTGGAACTACTACACCGACGAGCTCACGTTCGCCCAGGCGTTCCGCACCAAGCTGGTCTCGCTCGGCTTCAACGCCAACATCGGCATGCTGATCGACACCTCCCGCAACGGCTGGGGCGGCTCCGCCCGTCCGACCGCGGCGAGCACCTCGACCGACATGAACACCTGGGTCAACGCGTCGCGTATCGACCGTCGTATCCACGCCGGTAACTGGTGCAACCAGTCCGGTGCCGGTCTCGGCGAGCGTCCGCGGGCCACCCCGGCCGCCGGCATCGACGCGTACGTCTGGATCAAGCCCCCGGGCGAGTCCGACGGCTCCAGCTCGCTGATCCCCACCGGCCCGAACAACCCGGGCGGCAAGGGCTTCGACGGGATGTGCGACCCGACGTACACCGGTAACGGCCGCAACGGCAACAGCATGAGCGGTGCCCTGCCCAACGCCCCGGTCTCCGGTGCCTGGTTCTCGGCCCAGTTCCAGCAGCTGATGCAGAACGCCTACCCGGCCCTGTAATACGGCCCGGTAAGCAGCAAGAAAGCGGCGGCGCGGTTGCTCAAGCCGCGCCGCCGCCCTCACATTCCCGGCCGCCACCGGGAAGCTATTGCAAGAACTTCGCCGCGTACTCGTGGGCGTCCTGGACGATCAGGGAAACCCGCTCCGAGGCCAGGTCGAGGGTGTCGTCGACGACGGTCAGCGTGGGGATCACACCCTCGCGGACCGGGAGCCGCCAGTGCGGGTTGTAGCCCGCCTCGTGCACGCCGGTCGAGCCGTGCGCCGGGTCACCCAGGCACACGTGACCGAAGGACCGGTTGGTGCCGTTGAAGAGCGCCGGGTCCGGCTGGTCGTGCAGGGTCGGCACGGTGTCGCGATGCCCCGCCTGTACCAGCGGGATGATGCCGCCGAGTGCGTCGAACCAGGCCTCGCCGGCGATGAGCAGGTCCGGGCACTCGGCGCGGATCAGCTCCACCAGCGCGCGCATACCCTCGGTCGTGCCGCCCCGCGGGTCGTTGTTGTACATCGCGGAGATGTCCAGGAACGCCCCGTCGAAGCCGAAGCGCCGGTACAGCCGGACGATCTGCTGCGCGAGGTGCCGCCGCCACGGCTCGTACGACGGGTTGATCAGCGCGCCCCAGCTGTGGTCGAAGTGCCGGGAGGCGTCCCAGTCGACCGAGCCGATCGGCATGTGCCCACTCGGGTTGAGCAGCTGCCCGGGCGCCGCCCAGGTCTCGAAGCCGGGCAGGTCGCGGGCGGCGACGTTGGCGCCGAACATCGGCATGACCCGGGCGCCGAGCTCGTGCGCGCCGTCGACGAGGCGCCGGAAGCCGGCCTCGCCGCCGAGCCGCTCGTCCACGTCGAAGCGGCCGTACCAGCGGTAGTAGCGCCCCTCCCAGCCGGGCAGGTACGCGAGGATCCGGGAGGGCTCGATCTGCTCCGACAGCCGGCGCAGGGTGTCGAGCATGCCGTCGTAGTCGAGGAAGACCCGGCCGGTGAAGTGCATGCCGTTGAGCGACACGACCAGCGCGGTCCGCCGCAGCCAGTCCGGTACGTCCGTGCGTTCCTCCCACGTCGGCAGCGCGTACGCGTCGCGGATGTGGGCGGTGTGCGCCGCCAGTACCGGCGCCAGCTCCCCGGTGCGGACGAGCTGCCACGGCGGCACGTCGAGCGAGGCGGACGGGCACGTGGCGTCGGCGTCGGCGATGAGCTCGAAGTCGCAGACCGACGGGTCGGCGAAGTGCGGCACCACCGCGAAGCGCTTGCCGCGCACCTGCCGGTCGAGGCTGCGCGCGACCATGACGGTGCCGTCCGGCCGGCGCAGCCCGAGCAGCGGCGTGGCCAGGTCGAACCAGCCGTTGGGATACGTCACGACCCGTCCGGTGACCGGCACCGGCAGGTCACCCTCGCGCAGCGCGGTCACGTCGCCGGTCGGCTGGTCGTGCAGGACCACGGCCACGCAGCGGACCCCGTCGAGGTGCTCGGCGCGCACCTCGACCCGGATACCCTCGTTTTGAAGGATCCGGACCACAGCCCTACCTGGGCCGGTCTGCTGACCGCCGGCCCAGGTGAGGCCCTCGGAGACGATCGTCGTGGTGGTCCCGTCCAGCGAGACCTGGACGCGGTCGGGGTCGAGCCCGTACACGTTCTCGCCGGTGTGGATGCGGACGCTGACCGGGCCGAGCGGGGTGGCGAAACGCGGGTGCGGCCACCGGAAGCTCAGGTCGTGCATGGTTCTGCCTCTCCTAGAACGGGGTCAGGACGCGAGGCGGCTGCTGAAGCCGCTCTTGCCCTTGTCGATCGCCTTCGCCGGGTCGCCGGTGAACACCCAGTCGCGGATGAACTGCAGGTACGGGCCGGTCGGGTCGATGAACAGCGAGTTGTACTTGGCGGTGACCGGCACCTTCGCGTCGGCGATGAGCTTGTTCGCGGTCAGCAGCCGGGGCTCGGCCTGGGTGGAGGGGTTGTCGGCGGTGTCGGAGCGCACCGTCAGCTGGCCGGTCTTGGCGACGACGTTCTTCTGCACGTCCTCGCTCATGCTCCAGGCGATGAAGTCCCAGGCCGTCTTGGCGTTCTTGGCGCCCTTGGAGATGCCGATGACGTCACCGCCGAGGAACGCGGACGTGCCCTTGGTGCCGGGGATCGCGGCGACGCCGAAGTCGAGGTTCTTCTCCGCCTTGTACACGCTGATGCCGAAGCTGCCGAGGGCCAGCATGCCGACCTTGCCGGACTGGAAACCGGCCAGCCAGGTGGCGCCGTTGTCGTCCTTGACCGCCGGCGGCATGAGCTTCTCGTCCCACATCGTCTTGTGGGCGTCGAGCGCGGCGGCGACCGCGGGGTCGTCCAGGGTGGCCTGGGTGCCGTCGGCGTTCATGATGTCGCCGCCGCTGGCCCAGATGTAGGGCAGCAGGGTGTAGGCGTTGCAGCCGGCGCAGTTGCCCGCGAAGGCGAAGCCGTAGTTCCCGTCGCCCAGTGCGGTGATCTTCCGGGCGGCGGCGACCACCTCGTCGAGGGTGGCCGGCGGCTTCGCCGGGTCGAGCCCGGCCTTCGTGAACAGGGTCTTGTTGTAGTACAGCATCGACACGTCGAGCTGGTGCGGCAGCGCGAAGATCTTGCCGTCCACGGTGCTGATCTGCACGCCCGCCGGTGCGAGGGCGCTCTTGTACGGCAGCGCGTCGACCTGGGCGGTGATGTCGGTCAGCAGCCCCTGGCTGGTCAGGGACTTGACGTTGGCGATGTCGACGGCGGCGAGGTCGGGGGCGTCGCCGCCGCGGACGGCCTGGACGTACTTCTGCACGTACTGCGCGTCCGGCACGGTCAGCATCGTGATCTTGCGGGTCGGGTTCTGCTCGTTCCAGGCGGCGACGAGCGCCTTGTCGAGCGGCTCGTCGGCGGCGCGGACCCACAGCGTGGCGGGGCCGTCGCCGGTGAGCTCGACGGGGCCGGACGGGGCCGGGTCGTCGGTGTTGCCGCAGGCGGCGAGGGCGAGGGTCAGGAGGGCGGCGGCGATCGCCGCCGACCGGCGGGGTGTGAACACGAAGGGCTCCTCGGGTTATCCCTTGACGGCGCCGCCGGTGAGACCGGCGACGTAGTAGCGCTGCAGGATCAGGAAGATGGCGATGCACGGCACCGCGGCGAAGACCGCGCCGGTCTCCAGGACGCCCCAGTTGAGGGTGCCGCCGGCGCCGGTCTGCAGGTTGGCCAGGACCACGGGCAGGGTGTAGCGGTCCTGGCGGGTGGTGAAGATGAGTGCGGCCAGGAACTCGTTCCAGGCGGTGAAGAACGCGTACATGGCGACGGTCGCCACGCCGGGCGCCACGATCGGCAGCAGGACCCGGCGCAGGCTGGTGATCGCGCCGGCGCCGTCGATGACGGCCGCCTCCTCCATCGCCGCGGGGACGGCGGCGAAGGCGGCCCGCATCGTGAAGATGCCGAACGGCAGGGCGAAGACGGTGTAGACGAGGACCAGCCCCGCGAGGGAGTTGGTGAGCCCCAGGTCGTCGAGGATGACGTACAGCGACGGCACGATCGACTGGAAGGGGATCATCATCGTGGACAGGATGGTCAGGAACAGCACGCCCTTGCCGGGGAACTGGAACCTGGCGAAGCCGTAGCCGGCGAACACCGCGATCACGGTCGCCGCGACGACGGTCCCGGCGGTGACCAGCAGGCTGTTGGCGACGTTGGTCCACAGCCCGGCGTCGACCAGCCGCTGGTAGTTCTCCAGGCTGAAGTTCTGCGGCCACAGCGTCGGCGGCGACTGGGCGAACTCGCCGGAGCTCTTGAACGACGCGAGCACCAGCCAGCCGAGCGGCGCGACGAACAGCAGCGCGACCAGCCCGCACACCGTGTAGAAGGCCACCTTGGGCATGCTTTTCACCCGTCCTCCTTGGACCGCAGGGCGAGCAACTGGACGCTGGTGAGGACGAGCAGGATGGCCATCAGCGCGATCGACATCGCGGCGGAGTAGCCGAGGTTGAAGTCGATGAACCCGGCCCGGTAGATGAGGTAGACGACCGGGATGGTGCTGTTGTCGGGGCCGCCCTGGGTCAGGATGAAGAACTGGTCGAAGGCCAGGTAGCTGCCGATCACGGTGAGGATCAGCACCAGCGCGATCGTCGGGCGCAGCAGCGGCAGCGTGATCGAGCGCAGCACCCGGGCCCTGGTGGCGCCGTCGACCTGGGCGGCCTCGTAGTAGTCCTTCGAGATCGCCTGCATGCCGGTCATGAGCAGCAGCATGGTGAGCCCGACGGTCTTCCAGACGACCAGCACGACGACCACGGTCAGCGCGGTGCCGTAGTGGCTGAACACCGAGACCGGCCCGTCGACGACCCCCAGGCGGCGCAGCAGGTCCGGCACGATGCCGATGCGGTCGTCCAGCAGCCACAACGTCAGGTAGCTGGCGGTGGCGAAGCCGATGACGACCGGCAGCACGTACGCGGTGCGCAGCAGCCCCACGCCGGGGCGCCGGTGCCGGACGGCGGAGGCGAGCGCGACGCCGACGACGAACAGCGCGACCGTGACGACCACGGTGTAGACGGTGGTGAAGCCGAGGCTTTCCAGGAACGAGCCGTCGCCGGCGAGGCGCCGGTAGTTGGCCAGGCCGACGAAGCGCCGCTGGCCGAGCAGGGACCAGTCGTAGAACGACATCACCGCGGTCACGATCACCGGCAGCACGAACATGCCCAGCACCAGCACCACGGCCGGGGCCACGAAGAGCAGGCCGAGGCGCTGCCGGCGGGCCCGCGGGCCGAGCCTCCTGCGGCTCATTCGGTCAACCCCCTCCGAGTTACGTAATCGATTTCGTGGAGCGAACGTTACATCCGTGCGTCCACTCCATGTCAAGAGTGTCAGCTGGGATTTCTGCTAGGGTCCGGTACGCCGAGAATTACGTAACCGATTAGGGGACCCCGGGTGACCGCACAGCGCAGCCCAGCCGACCGCGTCACGATGCGGGACGTCGCCTCCGTCGCCGGAGTCTCCACGGCGACCGTGTCGAAGGTGCTCAACGACCGCCCCGACGTCGGCGCCGAGGTCCGGCAGCGGGTCCTGGAGACGATCACCCGGCTCGGCTACCGGCCCAACGCCGTGGCCCGTGGGCTGCGCTCCCGGCACACCGACACTATCGCGATCCTCACCGACGACCTCGAAGGGATCTTCACCAACGCGCTGATGCGCGGGGTCGAGGACGCCGCCTCCGAGTACGACGTCTCGGTCCTGCTCGCCAACAGCTACGGGGATCCCGAGCGGGAGCGCAAACACCTGCGCCGGCTCATCGACCGCCAGGTCGACGGCCTGATCATCATGTCCGGCAACCGGGTCCGCCCGCGCCCGGGCCCCGCCCTGCCGCTGCCCGGCACGCCGTACGTGTTCCTGTACGAGTACGGCACCTCCGAGCCCGTGCCGAGCGTGCTGCCCGACGACCGGGGCGGCGCCGCGCTCGCCGCCCGGCACCTGATCGGCATCGGCCGGCGGCGGATCGGCTTCATCAACGGGCCCGCGTCATGGGACGCGACCCGCGACCGGCTCGACGGCCTCACCGCGACCGTGCAGGAGGCCGGACTCGCGCTCGATCCGGCGCTGGTACGGCACGCGCCGTCCTGGTCGCCGGAGGACGGCTACACCCTCGCCGACTCGATGCTCACCGCACCCGCGCCGCCGGACGCCATCTTCTGCGCCAGCGACGACCTGGCCACCGGCGCGCTCGCCGCGATCCACGAGCGGGGCCTGCGGATTCCCGCCGACGTCGCGGTCGTCGGGTTCGACGACCGGTCCCTGGCGGTGCACCAGCGCCCGCCGCTGACGACGGTGGCCCTGCCCCTGCACGAGATGGGCCGCACCGCCGGCAGCCTGCTCCTGGCTGCCATCAACGGCGCGCCGCAGCACCACGAGCTCATCCGGGTGCCCTGCGAGCTGAAGGTCCGCGCCTCGACCGGCTAGCTCGGCTCCGCCGAGCGGCCCCCGCACCAGTTGAGCATCCGGTCGGCCTTGACGCCGTCGACCGCGACCGTCCACGTGCGGCCGTCCGTCATGGCGAACTCCAGGTGCGTCGCGTCGGTGAAGCGGGCCGAGTTCACCTTGATCGCCGGGATCTCCTGCGACCCGTAGCCGGTGAGCAGCGGGTCGTACTCGGCCCGCGTCCGGGCGCCCGACCGGGCCGTGCACGCGACGTCCTTGCGGCTTTCCCGGCCGAACAGGCCGGTGGTGCGCACCCGGTAGTGCAGCCACCCGTCGTTGTGCACGACCAGCTCGCGGCCGCCGCCGGTGGCGACGACCCGGGTGCCCGTGGCCTGCACGGGGTCCGGGTCGACCGAGGAGCCGACGTTGGCGATCGCGCCGTCGCACACCGCGAACAGCGCCACGAGCGTGCCGACCGTAGTGGCCGCCCGCGCGGCGACCCGGCTGCGCAGGCCGAGGTGGGCGGCGACGATCAGCGCCGCCACGGCGGCCACCACCATCGGCGTCCATCGGGCGGGACGCTCCAGCGGGATGAACTGCACGAAGCGCCACGACGCGACGGACAGGGTCAGCAGGCCGGTCACGACGACCGCCAGGGTCAGTCCACCGAGGACGGTGAGGGCGAGCGCGGTCCACCGGCGGGCCGCCGGTCGCGCCGGTCCGGGGCCTGGTTCCGGCGGCCCCGTGACCGGCGCCGGGCCTGTCGTCCCGGCAGGTGGCTCGACGGTCGGCTCGGCCGTCGGCTCGGCGGTCGGCTCGGCGGTCGGCTCGGCAGGTTGCTCGGGTGGGGGCGGCGCCCCCCGGCGTGCCGTCATGCCCGCCATCGTCGACGCTCAGCCGGTCGGTGACAAGACCCGCTGCTCGTCCACAGTGGACCTGCGCGCTCTGAAGGCGAGCAGCAGCAGTACGCCACCCGCCAGTGCGACAAGCGCACCGGTGACGGCCGTGACGTGCATGGCGGTCACGAACGCGTCGTCGGCCGCGGCGGCCAGGTCGGGGCGGTGCAGCTGCTCCGCGACCGCGCGGGTGTGCTCGGCGGACGGGGCGGCGGCGTCGCGGGCCGCCGGCGGCAAACCGGCCAGGGCCGGCGCGATCCGGTCCCGGTAGGTGCTCGCCAGGATCGTGCCGAGCAGCGCGATGCCCAGGACGCTGCCGACCTGCCGGACGGTGTTGTTGACCGCGGACCCGGCGCCCATCCGGTCCAGCGGCAGCACCGCGATCACGGCGGCGACGGTCGGCGCGATCACCATGCCCATCGCGATGCCGCTGACGAGGCCGACGGCGCAGAACCACAGCAGCGGCGTGTCGAGGCCGAACGTGAGGTTGGTCAGGAAGCTCGCGCCGACCACCAGCAGCGCGATGCCGCTGACGAGGCCGACGCCGTGGCGCTTCGCCAGCCGCGCGCCGAGCCCCGAGCCGGCGGCGACGCCGATCGCGCCGGGCAGGAACGCCAGGCCGGTCTCCAGGGCCGACATGCCGCGGGCGCCCTGCAGGTAGAAGTTGCCGTAGAACATCTGGCCGGTGATGCCGAAGAACAGGGCGGCGAGGGCGAGGTTGCCGGCGCTGAAGCGGCCGTTGCGGAACAGGCGGGGGTCGAACGACGGCTCCGCCGAGCGCCACTCCACGGCCGTGAACAGGGCGAGGACCGCGAGACCGCCGAGCACCGGCGCCCACACCTGCCACCGGGTCCAGCCGGTGTCCTGGCCGGCTTCGATCAGGCCGTACGCCAGCAGCGCCAGGCCGCCGGTGGACAGCAGCAGACCGAGCGGGTCGGGACGGCGGCGGGATCCGAGCTTCGGGTCGGGCACCACGAGCAGCACGCCCGCCAGGGCGATCCCGACGACCGGCAGGTTGACCAGGAACACCGACCCCCACCAGAAGTGGTCGACGAGCACCCCGCCGAGCAGCGGGCCGAGCGCGACGCCGACGCCGCTGGAGGCGGACCAGGCCGCGATCGCGCCGGCGCGCCGCTCGGCCGGGAACGTCGCGCCGATGATCGCCATCGACGTCGGCATCATCATCGCCCCGCCGAGCCCCATCAGGCCGCGGGCGAGGATCAGGCCGGTCGCGTCCCCGGCCCACGCGGCCCAGACGGACGCGGCGCCGAAGATCGCGAGGCCGGCGGCGAGGATCGTGCGGTGCCCGTAGCGGTCGCCGAGCGCGCCGGCGGCGAACAGGGCGGTCGCGAACAGCAGCGCGTAGGACCCGACGGCCCACTGCAGCTCACCCGGGGTGGCGCCGAGGCCGGTGCGCGGGTCGGCGATGCGTTCCAGGGCGATGCCGAGGATGGTCGTGTCGATCCAGATGAGCACCGCGGCGAAGACGAGCACGGACAGCACGCGGCGTTGCTGGGATACGCTGATTGACAGGTCCCTGACGGTCATGGTTTCACTGTGGCAAGAACGTCAGGTTCCTGTCAATGATGGTACGGCGCACAATGGTCGCGTGAGTACCGAAGAAGCCTGCTCCACGTTTCTCGTCCGGCACGCGTGGCTGAGCCTGCGCGGCGTGGTCGCCGAGGCCCTCGTGGAGCACGACCTCTCCGTGGCGCAGTTCGCCTCCCTGCTCCTGCTGCGCGAGTCGCCCGGCATGTCCGTCGCAGACGTCGCCCGCAAGGTCTCCACGGCCCGCCAGTCGGCCAACGAGATGCTGGGTGGCCTGGAGCGGGCCGGCCTGGTCGAGCGCCGCCAGCACCCCACCGACCGGCGCTCGCAGCAGATCACGCTGACGCCCGCGGGCCTGGAGCGGCTGGAGGCCGCGCTGCCGACCGTGCAGGCCGTCGAGGCCCGTCTCTCCGCCGGCTTCGACCCGTCGGAGCTCGCGGCGGTGTCCGCGTGGCTGCACCGCATGGCGGCCGCGTCATCCGGGGTAAATGAGGAAATTCCGACACTTTGACCTGGACATTTTGTGCTCCAGGTCACACCATGGAGGGACTGACGTAACCGCGGCGGAGGTGCGTCCAATGGAACTGCTCGGTGGCATTCAGCGGGTGGAGCACGCGATACAGACGCCGGCCGGCGACCCGGCCTGGGGACAGGCGGTCAGTCAGGCCCTCGCACAACTCAAGGCGGCGTTCGCCGCCCACGTCGAGGAGACCGAGGGCCCGTCCGGGCTCTATGCCGGCGTCCTCGGCGACGCGCCGCGGCTCGCGCAGGGGCTGCACGGGCTCGTCGGCGACCACGAGACCGTCTGGGAAGCCCTCGACGACCTCGAAGGACACCTCGGCTCGCGGGGCACCCGCCACGAGGTCGTCCGCCAGGACGCGGCCCGCCTGATCAGAGAGGTGTGGCAGCACCGGCAGCGCGGCGCCGACCTGCTCTACGAGGCCTACGACACCGACCTCGGCGGCGAGACCTGACGGTTCCCTTACGACCCCGCCGGCGGTGTGCCGCGCCCGCGCTTCGCGCTCTACGCTCGGGCGATGGGGCAGCACGTGCTGGTCGTCGACGACGACCCGACCGTCAGCGACGTCGTGCGGCGGTATCTGGAACGCGAAGGGTTCACCGTCGAGCTCGCCGGCGACGGGCAGCGGGCGCTGGACGCGTACGCCGCCGAACGCCCCGACCTCGTCGTGCTCGACCTCATGCTGCCCGGCATCGACGGGCTCGAGGTCTGCCGCCGCCTGCGCGAGCAGGACCGCACCCTGCCGATCATCATGCTGACCGCGCTCGGTGAGGAGTCCGACCGGGTCCTCGGCCTCGAGATCGGCGCCGACGACTACGTCACCAAGCCGTTCTCACCCCGCGAGCTGGTCCTGCGGGTGCAGTCCGTGCTGCGGCGCGTCGTCCCGGTCGCGGTCGCCGTGGAGACCTTCGTCGACGGCGACCTCAGCGTCGACGCCGCCCGGCGGGTCGCCACCCTCCGCGGCCAGGCCCTCGCCCTGACCGTGCGCGAGTTCGACCTGCTGGTGTTCCTGATGCGCAACCCGGGCCGGGTGCTGCGCCGCGCCGAACTGCTCCAGCAGGTGTGGGGCTGGACGTTCGGCGACCAGTCGACCGTCACCGTCCACATGCGACGCCTCCGGGAGAAGGTCGAGGACAACCCGGCCGAGCCCCGGCGGATCCTCACCGTGTGGGGCGTCGGGTACCGGTACGAATATGCGTGACGTCCTCCTCACGTTCCTGATGGCGCTCGGCTGCTCCCTGGCCGTCGCCGTCGCCGGGCTGCTGGTGCTGCGCGGCCCGCTGCGCGGCCGCTCCGTCACCGTGCACATCGTCGTGCTGCTGCTCGTCACGGTCCTCAGCGTGCTCGCCGGCATCCTCGGCGCCGCCATGGAGATGTTCATCTCCGACCACGACCTGCACGTGCTGCTCATCGTCGTCGGCACCGCGGCCACCGTCAGCCTCGCCGCGGGTCTCTGGGCCGGTCGGCGCCTCGCCAGGGCCAGCATGTGGGCGGCCGAGGCGCGCGAGCGGGAGCGGGAGGCCGAGGCACGGCGCCGGGAGCTCGTCGCGTGGGTCTCCCACGACCTGAGGACGCCCCTGGCGGGTCTGCGGGCCATGGCCGAGGCCCTGGAGGACGGCGTCGTCGCCGACCCCGTCACGGTCGCCGAGTACCACCACCGGATCAGCGCCGAGACCGACCGGATGGCGGCCCTCGTCGACGACCTCTTCGAGCTGTCCCGGATCAACGCCGGGGCGCTGCGGCTGACCCTGTCCGACGTCCCCCTCGGCGACGTGGTGTCCGACGCGATCGCCTCCGCGGCGCCGCTGGCCGACGCCGCCGGGATTCAGCTCGTGGCCTCGTCCGGCGGATGGCCGACCGTGCAGGGCTCCGTCCCGGAGCTCTCCCGAGTGGTCGGCAACCTCATCCGCAACGCCATCCGGTTCACACCGCCGGACGGCACCGTCGTCGTCTCCGGCGGTCAGGACGCCGCCGGCGGCTGGCTCGCGGTCACCGACACGTGCGGCGGCATCCCCGAGCCGGACCTGCCGCGCGTGTTCGACGTGGCGTTCCGCGGTGCACCCGCGAGGACACCGACCCGGGACGCCGGAGGGGGACTCGGGCTCGCGATCGTCCGCGGCCTGGTCGAGGCGCACCACGGCGACGTGGCCGTCACCAACGACGGTGACGGCTGCCGCTTCGTCGTGCGCCTGCCGGCTAGTGCGTGATGCCGTCCAGAGCGTGCTGGCACGAGTCGTCCGGGCGCCCGGGCAGTGCCGGGATCACGTCCAGCAGCACCGTCCGCAGGCGTGCCGTGTTGGCCGCGAACACCTCGAACACCTCCTCCATCGTCACCCCATGATCACCCTCGACACCCGCGTCGAGGTCCGTGACCAGCGCGATCGACGTGTAGCACAGCGCCAGCTCCCGGGCCAGGACCGCCTCGGGGTGCCCGGTCATGTTCACGACGGCACCACCCATCGCCGTGTACCACCGCGACTCCGCCCGCGTCGAGAACCGCGGCCCCTCCACGACGACCATCGTGCCGTCCCCGGCCTCGATCCCGTGCCCGGCCGCGATCTTCTGCACAGTTGCCCGGCCCGTCGCGCAGTAAGGGTCCGCGAAGTTCACGTGGACGCCGCCCTCGTCGTAGAACGTCTGGATCCGCCCCGACGTCCTGTCGATCAGCTGGTCCGGCACCACGAACGTGCCCGGCCCCAGCTCGGGCCGCAGCCCGCCGACCGCGCACGGCGCCAGGACCTGCCGCACCCCGATCTCCCGCAACGCCCAGAGATTGGCCCGGTAAGGAATTTTGTGCGGCGGGAAACGGTGGTCCCGCCCGTGCCGGGGCAGGAAGGCGGTGCGCCGCCCGCCGACCGTCGCCACCGTCACCGGATCTGACGGCGCGCCGTACGGCGTGTCGAGCACATGTTCCTCGGCGTCGTCCAGCAGGGCATACAGCCCGGAACCACCAATGACGGCAACGTCCGCGAGTGAGGTCACGCGACAGACCCTAACCGCGAGCGGCGGGTCAGGCTAATGTGCGAGACATGACGCTCGCACCCCGCCTCGCGACGATCGCGGTTCGCAACCGCGCGGCCGGTCAAGTTGGCTGGTGGAGCTGATGTCTTCATACGGCGACCTCGGCGGGATGGAGCAGAACTCCTCCGGCCGGCCCGACCGCCCCGATCCAACGGGTGGGATGTCCGGTGGAATGTTCGGAGCGCCGACCGGACGGGGATCACCAAGACCCGGTAGCTCCAGCACCGGGCGGGGCACGTCGAAACAGCGTCGAGGGAGGGCGATGGAGTCGTTGACCGGCCGGCTGCTGGTGGCGACGCCCGCGCTCCGCGACCCCAACTTCGAACGCACCGTCGTCCTCGTCGTGGCCCACGAGGAGGGCGGCGCCCTCGGCGTCGTCCTCAACCGCGCCACCGAGGTCCAGGTCGCCGACGTCCTCGGCGGCTGGGGCGCCCTCGCCGGCGAACCCCCGGTCGTCTTCGAGGGCGGCCCCGTGCAGCCCGAGGCCGCCATCTGCCTCGCCCGCACCCGCCCCGGCGTGGAAGACCTCGCCGGCTTCAACCGCGTCTCCGGCGCCGTCGGCACCGTCGACCTCTCCGGCGACCCGGACCTCCTCGTCGCCGGCGTCGTCGGCGTCCGCGTCTTCGCCGGCTACGCGGGCTGGTCGCCCGGCCAGCTCGAGCGCGAGATCGAGAGCGGCTCCTGGTTCGTCTTCGACGCCCTCCCCAGCGACGCCTTCGCCCCCCGCCCGGACGACCTCTGGCACATGGTCCTGCGCCGCCAGGGCGGCCTGATGGCCGCCGTCGCCCACTACCCGGCGGACCCGACCCAGAACTAGACACCCGCTGTGAGACCCCCCGCCAAGGTGTGTACTATTCCGTGAGTGCCCGCAAGACAGGGGCGCGAAGATGGGGACGTGGCGCAGCTGGTAGCGCACCACACTGGCAGTGTGGGGGTCAGGGGTTCGAGTCCCCTCGTCTCCACTCCATCGTGTCTAATGACAAACGCCCTGGTCGTCGCGGGATCGCCGCAACGCCAGGGCGTCAATCGTTTCAGGGCTTAGCCGGGCCGCGTGCCACCCACGTGCCACATCATGCGTTGGTCTTGTCTCTTGCCTCCATGATCAGCGCGTCGAGGGCCTTGGCGATGGCGTGATCCCGATCACTGGTCGCGTGTTGGTAGATCATGGCGGCGCGCGTGCTGGAGTGGCCGATCCGTGCCATGAGTTCCTTCAAGGTCGCACCGCTCTGTGCTGACCACGTGCTCCCGGTGTGTCGCAGGTCGTGAAGGTGGAGGTCGAGGTCTGCCGGGATGCCTGCCTCCTTACATGCCTTGCGCCAGATGCGGTTGAAGTTGCGGCGGCGGGGGATGCCGCCCTGCGGACCGATGAACAGGCGGCCGTGCGGCCCGGCCTGCGCGTACTCCTTCAGGTGGTACTCGATGTCCGCTTTGAGTCCTTGCGGCAGGCTGATCGGCCGCTTGCCTGCCTCGGACTTCGGGTCGTCGTCGAACTGTGTGCCGTCTTCCATCTCGGCCGTCGACTTCCGCACCCACGCGACCATCTCGTCCAGGTCGACGCTGCGGCGGCGCAGCGCGACCAGCTCGCCGAACCGCATCTGCGCGAACGTCGCCAGCAGCACCAGCAGCCGGTAGCGCGGCTGGATGGCGGCGGCGATGGCGAACACCTGGTCGAGGGTCGCAGTCGGCCGCTCGTCGGCCTTAGCGGTTGCCGCGCCCTTGATCCGGCACGGGTTGCGCCGGATTAGGTCATCGTCAACGGCGGTGGCGAAGATTGCGTGCAGGATGCGGTAGGTCTTGGCCACCGTCGGTTTGCCGACGGGAGCGTCGAGTCGCCCGGTGCGCCAGGCGCGAATCTTCGGTGCGCCGATCTGGCTGAGCATGGCGTCGCCCAGGTGGGGCAGGGCATGGAGCCGCAGGAGCCGTTCGTACTCCTCCCGGGTGCGCGGCTTGAGGTCGCGGTCGCGCATCCAATCGGCCACGTAGTCACCCAGCTTGATATTGCCCGCGTCGGGGTTCAGCCAGTCGCCGCGCAGGATGTCGGCCTCGGTCTTCACCAGCCAGCGCTCTGCGTCGCGCTCCGTGGCGAACGAGTGCGGGGCGGGGCGCTTCATGCCGTCCGGGCCGGTGTAGCGAGCCTGGAAGCGGCCGGAGGGCAGTGCGCGGACGCTGCCGAACCGGCGGCGCTGGTCTTTGCCGGCCACTAGGCAGCCCTCCGTCCGTACGGCGCGACGGTGCACGACTCGATGTAGGCGTCCAGCACGGACGCCGCGATGCGCACGTGCCGTCCGAACCGCTTGAACTCGATGCGCCGCTCCTCGATCAGGCGGCGCGGGAAGCGTTCGGTTGTGCCGAGGATGTCGGCGACCTCCGCAACGCTGAGATACTTCTCTCGGGGCGCGTGCTCCCGTGGCTTGTGCGGCATCGTGAGTGCCTTTCCGGAGCGGGGCGGTTCGTGTGCTGGGTGGGGGTCGCCGGTCGGCCGCGTAGCTCTCGCGGCGCCCTGAGAGGCTCGCTGATGCAAGATCTTGCGCACGTCGATGTCTTCCTTACCGTCAATCCGGCTGAGAGCCTCTGAGGTGGCCCCCGCGCTGTCGGGCCGGGGGCCACCTCGTCGGCGCGAGGGGGCAGGCGCGGTGACACGGTGACAATGGCGCTGAATAGTCGCGTTTTCCCTGCTCAGCACTACTGCGTTGCTGTCACCGGTCTGTGGTGACAGGTGGTGACAGCGGTGACAATCGGTCGAACTGTCACCGCCGTCACCGGCTGTCACCGCGACCCGGTGACAGCCTCGGACGTGTCTTCACCTGCGGAAACGTCGTCGCTGAGGGCGTCTGTCACCGTGTCACCGCTTCCTGCCCCGTCTGGCGGGGCGGCGGCGTACTCGGCGGCGCGCGGGTGCAGCTCGTACCCCGCGTCGATGGCGCGGACCCAGCCGTGCGCGGCGAGGGTGTCGAGGACGGCGCCGACGTGCGCGGCCGTGGGAACGTGCCGTTGCACGCGGCGGTGGAGCTCGCGCCGGGTGAAGGTGGACATCTCCCGGTCGATGAGCGTGGCGAGCACGGACCGGGCCTTGTCGATCGCCGGGTCTCCGCCGATGACGTGCTGCGCGGCCTGGTAGTGCGCGATGAAGAACGCGGTCAGTCGGACCGCGTCGGCCATCCGGTCAGCGTCGATCGGCTGGCGCCACCCGTCCGTCGGATGGTGCGCGACGTGCAGCAGCCCGGCCATGCGGAGCATCGCGCCGGACAGCTTGTTGGCCCACTCCCGGATGTCGCGCAGCGACCCGCCGGGCCGTAGCTGCCGCTCGATGCGGTTGGTTGCCTCGGATCGGATCTTCTTGGCGTCGTCGGTGAGGGTGACCACGGCCGGGTCTTCCCATTCGGCGAATGTGGCGGCCAGATCGTGGACTTGGCGGGCGTAGTGCTCCCCGGTGTGTTCGGGCAGCGGGGCGGCGTCGTCGTTGCGGTACCCGGCGAGGCTGCGGGGTAGGGCGAACAGGAACCGGGCGACGACGCCTCGTCCGGCGAGGTCGCCGTTGGCGCCGAACTTGCGCAGGACGGAGGGCTGCGCCATGACGCCCACGGTGAGTGCCGGCCGCAGGATGTACTCCCCTTCCCGGCCCATGCGGTCTACGAGCATCGGTGTGCCAGCGTGGCCCTTGAGGAACGGGTCAAGGTTGGGGTTGCCGGAGTAGCGCCCGGCGAGGGTGTCGAAGATGCCGCCTTCGTCGGAGATGAGCGCCATCCGGCCGCCGTTGGCCGCCATCAGTCCGGTGAGCTTCTCGGGCAGTACGTCATCGGCGATGAGCCGGGGCAGTGACGGCACGGTGATGGCCTCGGCGGCCAGGGCGGCGGCGACCGCCTCGGCCTTGGCGTCGTCGCGTTTGGCGGCGTCGGCCTTCGCGGCGGTGGCCTTGGCCTGCTCCGCTGTGCGGGCCGCCACGTCCTTGAGGGTCGCCGCTTCCTCGATGCGCGGGCGGGCCTTCTCCGCAAGGGTTTGCTGAGCGGTGAACAGCGGCCGGGTCAGCGCCCCGTGCACGGGGCTCTTGCGTTCGCCGGGTTCGGCGATGACCGCGACGAACACGTTGACCGGTTCCCGCCATCCGGGTTTGGCCTCCACGTCGAGGCGCCCGCCCACGCACGCGGACAGCACGGCCAGGGCGACGGTCCCGGCCATCGCGGTGTCGGTCTGGGTGAACTCCGCGACGCCGGACACCATGTCGGCCAGCCATCCGGGGTACACGTCGACCGGGAACGGCGGCGGCGCGGCCCGCCCGCCGAGCGGCACGGGGACGTCCCACAGGGCCGTGGACAGCTCCGGCGGCGGTGGCGCGTCGCCGGTGACGAGTTGGAGCCGTGGCGCGGTCATGCGGCCAGTCCTTCCGGTTGAGGCGCAACCGTGGTTGTCGCCGTGCGCGCCAGCTCGGCCAGCGCGCGCATCTGCGGGCCGATGCCCCGGGCGTCATCGAGGGGGCGGCGGGCGTGCGGCCACACTCCCGACGCGGCGTCGGCGTACTCCCGCCCGCCCAGCACCGTCACGTCCCCAGCGGTGTCGAGGCCGAGGCGCCGCGCTTGAGCGCGCAGCGTGGGCACGGTGACCGCGCCGGGCTGCCCCATGCGCTGCTCGTACGGGCCGATCACGGTGTGCGGCATGAGGAGCCCGTAGCGGGCGGAGAGGATGACCAGCCGCCCGCCGAGCCGGTCGGCCGCGCGGCGGCACGCCTGGTGGTAGCTGCCGACGTACATGTCGGCGGCCGGGGCGGGCCGGTCGAGCTTGGCGCCGCCGCACGCCACGACGACCACGGCGGAATCGCGGCTGCGGATGTTGTGCCGCATGCGCTGCTCCACCGGGGCGGCGTAGGCCTTGCTCGCGGCCTGCCGGGTGACGCCCAGGGCGCGGCCCAGCTCGGCGAACGACCAGCCGTCGGTGAGGACCAGGTCGACGGCGAGCCACTCGCGCGCCTCCCGGCACGCGTCCTCCAGCGCGGCGAGCGCGGCCAGCGCCGCCGAGGGCGTGCGGGCTGTGGGCACCTGCGTGGCGAGGTCGGCAAGATGGGCGGTCATCGGGTGGAGCTCGGCCGCCGCGTGACAACTGCGGTTGTCGCGGATGCCGGTCACGCCGCCCGCCTCTCGATCGCTACGGACACGCCCTCTGCGCGGAATCCGCCTTTGATCGCCTCGCGGATCTCCCGGTCGGTCTGGCCGTGCTCACGGCCGGTCGCGGTGAGCGCGGCGACCGCGGCGGCCTGGTCGATGGCTCCGGCCTTGACCATGCGGGCGATGCCTCGGGCGGCGCCGTACATGGCGCGGCGGTGCCCGCCTTTCGAAGCTCGGCCGACACTGGCGAGTATCGAGGCGAGCAGGGCGTCAGGGGATGAGATGGCCCCCGCGCGACGGGTTGGGGTCGGGCCGGTCGGGGCGGCGACGGTGAGCGTCTCGCGCGGCCGGCAGAGCGCGACCAGCGCGGGGGCCATCTCAATCACCGGGTGACTGCCGATCCACCGGTACGGCCGTCCGGTGCGCGGGTGGATCGACGGCGGCGCCACGACGTAGCCGCCATCGGCCTTGAGATCCACGCCGGGGTGGTCGGCGACCTCGGGGGCGAGGCGCCCGCCCGGGTGACGGTAGTACAGGTGCCACCCACCTCCGCCGGTCGCCACACACGCGGTGCGCGGCATGATGGCGGGGTCGAGGGCGCCGCCGTTGCGCGGGTCGATGTCGACCACGGCCAGGTCGGCGACCGTGCCGGTGCGGATGGCGAGCACGCCCCGCGGGTGAGCCGCGCACATCGCGGTGAGCCGGTCAGGGTCGGTCGTGGCGGCGTAGAACCCATGGCAGGTGAGGCAGTCGCAGGCGGCCGGGTCGTGCTCGCGGTCAGCGTCTTTGCAGGCGCCGCAGTTGGCCAGAGGTCGCTTGGTGCGGCCGAGCAGGAACACTGGCCAGTCACGTTCGGCGTATTCAATCGCGTTGCGCAGCAACGCTTTGCGGTCAGGGCGAAGCTCCATATCGGTTCCTCCCGTGGGTGACATGGACGGTGCTTCGGGGCGCCCGGCGAGCGCGGCCGGGGTGTGCGTCGGGCAGCGCAGGCCGGGCATGTAGCGGCGAACGCCGTCGATGGCGTCGCAGTACCGCTGGTCGGCGCCGAACCAGAACCGGCACCGGTCGGTTGCGGTCATCAGGCGGCCCGCCGGGCGCTGACGCGGGTGGCGCGGCCGATGACGGTCGCCAGGTCGCAGGCGAGGCGGAGAAGCTGCCAGCGAGCGACCTGCTCGGCGGCGGCCAGGGCGACGGTCAGCGTCACCTCGGCGTGCTCCCGACCATCGGCGGCGCGTACACGGGTGAGCAGCGCGCGGCCGAGGCCGGGGACGTCGACGGTGAGGGGGTCGGCGCGGTGCTCGCCGAGGTTGCAGCGGTAACCACCCGCACACCAGTGGGGGTGCCCGCCGCCGCGCAGCGCAGCGCGGCGGCGGTTGAGGACGTTCATCGGCCCGGCTTGCGGTTGCTGCGGTCGTTGGCTCGCACGGTGCGCAGGTAGTTGATGGCCCGGCGGCCGGGGCGCAGTTGGCGGCCGGTGCCGTCGCAGCGGTGGCAGAGGCCGAACGCGCGGCCGATGATGGCGCGGCGTTTGCCGGTGCCGGTGCAGCGGCGGCAGGCGACGAACGGCCAGAGCCAGCACGCGCCGAGGTAACCGAGCGTAACGAAGGTCAGGGCGAGGATCAGCAGGCCGCTTGCGGCGGCGTCGCTGGTAGCGGTAGCGGCGAGCGTGGGCATGAGGATGCCTCCAGGGCCGGTTTTCGGGTGCGAGGGGCTGCTGGCGCTACCCGCTACCTCGATGGGTAGCGGCTGGCCAGGTTGGTAGCGGGGTGGGTAGCGGCGGCGCTACCAGGTAGCGGCGCCGCCGCTACCGGTCAGGCGCTCTTGCGGCGGTCGATCGCGGTGTCCACATCGGACACGCGGGCGCCCTTGAGGACCTCACCGCGAACTTTGACGTTCACGCTCGGTACACGATCGCGGAGTTGCGCGGAGATCGCGTCGGCGGTGATGTCGGCGTAGTGCTCCGGCAGCGTGTCGGCGAGCCGGGCGGCGATGGTCGCCCAGTGCAGGCCCTTCTCTCCGGCGAGGAACACGCTGCGGACGTCGGCGAGGGTGTCGCGCATGTCGCGGGTGATGTGCTCGCCGATCGCGGCGCCGGACAGCGTCCCGGCGGCCTGCCGGTGCTTGCGGGCGGCGGTGAGGATCTTCTCCGCGTCGCCGTGGTCGGCGAGGTACGTCCGCACCGTCGGGGTGTCGTCGGTGGCGCCGTACATGTAGCCGACGCCCCGGTACTGCGGCCCGTTGGGCAGGGCGGACGCGTCGTAGCCTTCGCTGTACGCCTCACCGCCGAGGATCGCCTCACTGACGACGCGGTTGCCGCACTTGAGCGCGAACCTGACGGCGTGGTTGTCGCGGTACCGGTTGAACAGGCGCCCGACGTCACCGGCACCGACGCCGGACGGCTTCTGCGAGCTGGACAGCAGGATCACGCCCGCCGAGGGGCCGACGGCCATGATGTAGGACAGCAGCGCGGCGATCTCCTTGTTCTGCTCCTGGCTGTCCAGCTCGTAGTAGACCTGGAACTCCTCCATCACGAGCATCCACACCGCGAGCTGCGGGTACTTCCGCGACAGCTCCCGGGTGATCTTCCCTTCCGGGCACTCCGCGGTGGACAGCGTGGACAGGAAGTCGTTGACCTCCAGGATGTGCGCCTTGACCTCGCGGAGCACCTCCAGCAGGTGCTCAACGGGGTTGTCGTCGCGCAGGTTCGGCACCGGCCCGAACACCATGCGGTGCGCCACGAGCCGGAACTTGTCCCAGTCCGGCGACATCTTGCCGTCCACGACGATCAATCGCACGTACGGGTCGAGCGCGGCGAACAGGGCCAGGAGCCGGGTCGCGAACGTCTTGCCCTTGCGCGGCTGCGCACCGACCAGGACGCTGATCCACATCAGCAGCAGCGACACCTTCCGGCCACGCTCGTCCAGCCCGAACGGTGCCTCGGTCCAGATGTCGCGGGGCTTGCAGTCCAGCAGCGGCGTCTTCCCGGCCGGGATGGCGAGGGGGTCGCGGTCGGCGACGAACAGCACGTGCCGCCGGTGCGAGCTGGGGTCGCGGGTGAGGAACACCTGGTTGACGCTGACGTCCAGCCCGGACGCGATGGCGCCCTTGGCGTTGAGGACGTGCTCCCACGTCTTGCCGTACGGCAGGTCGATGACCACCTGTGAGCCGGAGCCGGTCGCGTCGCGGGACATCGTGGAACCGAAGGTGACCTGCTGGTTGGGCTTGTCCGAGTGGCCGAGCCCGGCGGCGTAGTAGGCGCGCAGGATGATGTCGGGGTTGACCCGCCGGTACCGTCCGGCGACCACGGCGGGGCGCAGGATCGGCTTGTCCTGCGGGCGGCCGAGCCGCGCCAGCCCGCACACCGCACCGGCGGTGGCCAGGCCGGTCACCCACCACGGCGCGAGGGCGTAGGCGACCGGCCCGCCGATCGCGGCGGCGGCGACCTCGGCAGCGAGGATGATGCCGCGCCATGCGCGGGTGGCCTTGACCTCGCGGTGCAGCTTGTACCAGGTCGCCGGGTCGTTGGCGTCGGCGGCGGCCTGCCGGAGTCCGTACTGTTCCGACAGCCACCACCACCGCAACTGGCGGCCGACCAGCTTGAACAGGCCGACGGTGGCCCAGAACCCGGCCTGTGCCGCGTACCAGGGCGCTCGCACGGCGTGATAGCCCGCGCGGTGCAACGCGTCCTCGGCGATGTCTCGGACGGTGGCCTTGAAGTTCTGCCAGCCCAGCAGCCTGCCCGGGATGATCGGGCGGCGGCCCTTGCGGTCGGCCGGCGGAGCGTCGACCAGCACGCCACCGGGCTGCGGCTCGTCGTCGAGTGCGATGTCGAAGTGGCTCTCACTACCGTTGCCGTCGCGGCGGGCGCGGGCGGCGCCGAGGTCGACCACGTCAGCGACGTCGGCGACCTCGGACTCGTACTTGGACCAGTCGAACCCGTTCGGGTGCTCGCGGTCCGGTTCGTTGCTCGTCATGCTGAGGGTCTCCTGACTCACGTGCTGGGGATGGGAGACCGGTGCGCGGCCGAGCTTTCCAGGGCCAGAGGCCGCGCACCGGGCGGATCTAGAACGGTCTACGCGGGCTCCCGCTCCGACTCGGGTCAGCGCCGGTCGATGTGGTCATGCCGCGTCCTTCTGGGTGGTGATGGCGTCGATGAGGGCGATGTCGGCGTGGTCTTTGGGCCGGTCGGTGCTGGTCTTGCTCTCCCGCACGGCGTGCAGCGGCGCGAACGGGATACCGGCGTGGTGTTCGGCGGCGCTGATCAGCCGGTCGGTGTCCCAGCCGGGCAACCAGCGGTCCGCCACCTCGATCTGCAGGCGGATCGTCAGGCCGTGCCCCGAGGGGGCCGGGGTCGGCTGGCACCAGCGGGTCAGGCGGCGCCACGCCTCGCCCCGGGCGACCACGTCCAGGTCGCCCAGCTCCCGGCGCAGGCCGTGGGCGAGCATCGGCCCGGACCCGAACACCACGAAGTCGTCGGCGGGCAGGTTGAGACCGCCGAGCATCCGCAGCAGCGGGTGACGGGAGAACATCGGCGCGGGGGATGACATGATGGGGGCTCCTCCATGTGAGGGGCCGGTGCGCGGCCGAGGTTTCCTAGGCCGAGTGGCCGCGCACCGGGCAAAGAACGATGGGATTGGTCAGCCGTTCAGGGCGTGCAGGAAAGCGCCGATGCCGCGCACAACCGCCGTGACGGTGTGGGCCGAACCGACCGGGTCGGTGATGACGAAGTACGCGGCCAGCAGTGCCAGCAGCCCCCCGATTACCTTGTTCTTCAACGCTCCGGGCATCGTCTCTCTCCTTTGTGGACGGTCAGCTAAAACAGGACTGGACTCTTCACCCAAATCGCGTCCGGACGGCAACTTGGCGTCTCTCTGGGCTTTGTCAGGGATGCATCGCGTGTGGGCTCAGTTGTTCGTGCCGGTGTCCAGCAGCCGCCGCACCGCGATGCGGGCCGCGTCGGTGGTCATGTCCCGGTCGGCGACGACCGGGGTGGGCCGGTTGGTCAGGACGAACGCGTCTGGCGCGTCGGGGTCGGCCCACTCGAACAGGCACAGAGTGACGGTCGGCTCGGCGGGGTCGGCGCTGATCGCCAGCCGGTGGAAGTCGCCGGGCCGCACCGTGAAGCCCTGGCCGGTGCTCAGCCGCTCGTCGGTGACGGTGTCCGGATCGATGACCGCTCGGACGCCGGTGCGCTGCTGGGTGTGGCTGCCATCCGCGAGGCAGGCGCAGCGCCATACGTCCAGCCCGCCGGTGGCCTCGGGCTGGGTGGTGTAGGCGGGTGTGGGCCGGTGAGCACGCATGGCGTCATGGCTGCCGGTGGCTCAGGCTTGACGCCTGGAAGACCAACGACGCGTTGCACGCGTACTACCGCGCCCGGGGCTGGACCCATCTACGCACCGTGGCGAACGCAGAGCGCTTCTCCGGCGCACTGTTCCAGGTCGTAGCTCATGCCGACACATCACCGCGCCCACTGCAGGAGGCAACCATCGTGAAAGTGCTTCCGACGACCCTCGCCAGCAGCGGCGTTGAGGGTGCGAACGAGTCCGGCAGCTACGTTCCGCACCACATGCACCAGGCCGTGGGCCTCACTGTGGATTACGAAGCGCTGTCTGCCGTTCGGCCTGCGCTCTTCGTAAGCGGCCACCGCTATCGCGTGCGCGAGGTCGATGGTGCCTGGTCATTCGAGTACGACGCCCACCCGGGAAGGTCTTGGGTCAACGAGGGCCGCATCGTCGACACCGGGGGTATGTCGCTGGTGAGTGGCACAGAGTACGTGTTCACGCACCGTAATGGCGAGCAATGCGGAATCGAGATTGCCGAGGTGGAGCGGTAGCCGGGCGACCGCTTGGAGATCCTCAGCACTTGGAGTAGCCGGTATACGTCCCGTCCGGTCGCTGCGTGCCGCACCACGCGGGGACCTCCACTTCGG
The DNA here is from genome assembly GCF_055586325.1 of Dactylosporangium sp. NPDC051087. NCBI lineage: Bacteria > Bacillati > Actinomycetota > Actinomycetes > Micromonosporales > Micromonosporaceae > Dactylosporangium > Dactylosporangium sp. NPDC051087. The sequence continues at coordinate 70,042 of NZ_JBVJIJ010000021.1, forward strand.
TCAGTCGCCAGCCGTCCCGTTGCTGCACCGCCTTGGCGTGCCACGGGAGCGTGCTGTTGTACCAGACGTCTCGACCGTCACTGGGGTGCCCGCCGACCATGAACCAGAGAGTCATCTCGGCCCGATCGTCGTACCACTCGACGTCGTACGCCTCCTGTCCCTCTTGTGCCCATCCCGTCTTGACCTCGCCCCACGTCCACTCCGGATGCCGGCCGATGTCGCGCTGCCTGTCCGCTAGGAAGTCAGCGCGCGCCTTGAGGATGTCCTTGGCCTTCTTGCCCGTCACTATCCGCGCGGCCAGCATCTCGCCGTTCTTGCCAGGTTCGTTGAACGACATCTGATAGCGCACCAATGCCTCGCCAGGAGTTGAGGCGCCTTGGCCCGCCTCGATCGTGCCGCGTACGAGCGGCAGGACAACCGCGGCGACCGGCACGGTTAAGCACAGCGTGACACCTGCCGCGATCCCGCCGACCAGCCATGGCCACCGCTTGCGCGGCTTCGGTGGTGGGGGAGCGTCGACCGGCTCGGCGATGACCCGCCCTCAATGATCGCGTTTCGTGTCCGCCCCGTCACAAGATCGACGCTACATGATCTCTATGTGGGGTCGCTATGGTCGGAGACACAGGTGCTAGCTTGGTGTCCCGCCGGCCGCCCGGGTCCCCTAGTCACCCGATGGTTATGGACGCTCGACTGATCAAAATGTAGAAGCCGTTCGCTACACTCGGCTTGCCGTCTTGCATTAGTGAAGTTCAATTACCCTTCGGGAGGGGAGCGCAGTGTCAAGATTCCGCTTGTCATGGTTTGGCGCTTTGGTTCTAATTTCGGTAGGAACGTCAACCATGGGCTGCGCCCAGCGAGGTCCAGGGCAATCAAATGGCGTCGCCGGCCAGCAGGACGCGGCCAGTCCGGTCGGCACGCCGTGTTCCCGGCTAGACCTCTCGAAGCAACTTGAAGACCTTATTGTTCAAAAACGCGCAATGCCTGCCACTGCTCCAAATGGGGCGAAGGTGGCCAACTCTGGCGCATGGGCTTATGGTTCCAAACCGATTCAAATTGCGAAGGCTGGTCAGTATGTGTTCACTTTCGGGCCATTGGCTACCGAGTTTGACTATCCAAAATCGCCCGAAGGGTTCAACATGATGCCGCCTCCAGACTTCGAAGGCGCAGTGCGACTAGCGGGGGATGTGAAGCCGCAGATTGTCCAGGTAGGCGACGCCAAGTTCTTTGAATTCAGCGCCATTGTTGACACGTCCACAGCTTGCGACAATTTGGTGCTGTTCATTTCTTAGTGTAAGGATGGCCATTTGTACAATCGATCGCGTGTCCTAGTAAGTTCCATTCTCGCATTCGTCGCGATGGCGGGAATGCTGGTCGTTTCACGCCCGGCATCCGCAGCAGCGCTTTGCGTGAACGTTATTGGCCAGTCGTATATTTCGAGTGTCAGTGGCAGCTTCTCGTCGTCTGCGATCTTTCCGTTTTACGGCGGCATGTACAGTATGGATTTTAATCAGGATTATACTGGCGGATCTGCGTCAATCTGGCAGATCGGCGTTGTTTCACAGGAGTACACGGGAGCCTATATCCAGGCGAGGGGTTATAATGATCAAGGCGTACCGGGATCGTGGCCTGCGGGTTGGTTTATCATGATCCGCCCTTGCTAATGTCGCGCCTTGCTTGGAATCTCGCCTGCCGGAAAAACTTGATGTGTCGATAACGCATGATGTGGCACACCAAAGAACTACTCGAACAGTAGTGGCGTCGACTTTGCCATCGGTTCGTGTGCCGCATTCGTGCCACACGACATGGCTGTGGCCGAAAGTATCTGCCCGTGTGTAAGGGCCGCTCGGGACGCCGTCGACCGTCGTGCCACACTCGTGCCACTCGCCGAAGTTGACCATGGAGACTCGCGGGGACTGGCGGGGAATAGCGCGCCGCGTAGCTCTGTGGCCTGCGCGCATGTCAACCGCAAGGTCGAGACCAGTCCTGGCAGTGTGGGGGTCAGGGGTTCGAGTCCCCTCGTCTCCACTACATGTGGCAGTACGCGAACCGTACTGTCAACAGGTAGTTGATCAAGGGCTGGCTCTAGGGTCAGCCCTTCTTCTGTGTCCGGGGTCAGGATGCGGAAGCGCGGTATGACGCTGTCGTCGGCCTGGATCTCGACTTCCTCGATCAGCGCTTCGAACAGTGCCTTCCTGGCCTTGTGGTCACCGTTCGTGATGATGTCCGCGACGTGGTCCCTGATCTTGGTCAGGTCGTCGGCGGACGGTCCTGTCGGCGGCTGGTCGAGGTCAAACTCGATTTGGGCCTTTCGTGTGCGCAGCTGCTTCGAGTGGATCTTGAGTTTTGCGAGTCGAGCCTGGATCTCGGGGTCCTCGTCATCGAGCGTTCCCCGTTCGAAGGCCGTGAGATAGCGGTCAACGGCAGCGGCATTGTCGCGCAACTGGCGTGCGACGGAGGCGAGTTCGTCATGGTGGCTGCTAGTGGCTTGCGCGTAGGTGTTCATGAAGTCGCTGATGGCCTGCTCAATGACGTCGTGGCCGGTGGTGTAGAAGTCGAGGAGGGCTTGCCCGATCGCCTGCTCCAGTTCGTCGGCGTTGAATCGGTGGATGTCGCAGCCCTTCTCGGCGCCGTATCGATTGCGGCTCCAACACATGTAGTAGCGGTAGCGACTGTTCCTGCCGTGTGCGACGGTGCCGATGTACTTGCTGCCGCACTGCGGGCAGGGGATCTTGCCGGTGAGCGTGTACTCGGAGGCGTTGGCTGCGCGCCGGCCGATGTCTTCGCTGCGCTTGGTGAGGATGTGCTGGGCGTACTTGAATTGCTCGGCGGTGATGATCGCCGTGTGAGCGTTGGTGGCGGTGATGTCCCGGAAGCTCTTTTCGCCGAGGTACTGGCGGTTGTTGATCACGGTTTCCACCGAGCGCTGTGACCAAGGTTTGCCTCGCTTGGTCCGTAGCCCGCGGTCGTTGAGAACGGTGGCAATGGCGCGGGTACCGAGGCGATCTTTGGTGTAGAGGTCGAAGATGCGGCGGACGGTCCCCGCCTCAGCCTCGACCACGACGTAGTTGTGAGTCGCCGGATCGATGGTGTACCCGAATGGGGTGGAGCCGCCGTTCCACAGGCCCTTGGCCGCCTTGCGTTCCATGCCCGCGATGACGCGGTCGATGATGACCTCGCGCTCGAACTCCGCGAACACGCCGAGCATCTGCACGAGCATGCGGCCGATCGGGGTGGACGTGTCGAAGGGCTCGGTAGCGGAGCGGAAGACGACGTCGGCATCGGTCAGCTCGTCCAGCAGTGACACGAGGTCACGCAGTCGACGGGAGAACCGGTCCACGCGGTAGACGAGCAGGGTGTCGAACAGTCCCGCGCGGGCGGCGCGCAGCATGTTCTGAAGATCCTTGCGGTCGGTGGTCGCGCCGGAGGCGTCATCGGAGTAGACCTTGACGATCTGCCAGTCGCCCGGTTGTGACTCCACGAACGCGCGCAGTTTGGTCTCCTGCGCTTCCAGGCTGTAGGGCTGGTTGTCCTCGTCGGTGGACCGGCGGAGGTAGATCGCCACTCGGCGGGTGGTGGACTCCTCGATCTGTCGTATGCGATGCGGCGTGCGGGTTTTCTTAGCCATAGATCAATGCCTTTCATGATCATTTAAGGGGTTGGCTGACCGTCGAACGTCAGTCCATCCGGACGGCGTGTCAAGCCGGTCGAGGCCGCTTGAGCTGCGGAAACACAAAGGGCCGGGACGGCGTCTGCGCGCCGTCCCGGCCCCTCTGTCTGCTTCGTCGTGTGGTGGTCGCTAGATGGAGCGCAGCCGCCTGCCGATCCGGTGCGGGCGGCCGTGCCTTGCTGGGAGGTCTGGCGTCGGTGCGTTCTGGCCGCCTCGCCTTGCGTGCTGCTGGGTGGCCCGTTCCTGCTGTTCGGTGCGCCAGTGGTCGGTCATGATGCCCAGCGCGGTCGCCATGAGACGGCCGAGTGGGCGTGACGTGTCGAGCGCCCCGTCGCCGGTGATCACCGCTACCGAGGCCGCCTCGAATGCGCGCAGCAGGTCGCTGAGGTGGTCCATGCGCCGGTGCAGCTCGGTCAGGCTTGCGGTGACGAGGATGTCGATCTCGCCGCGGGTGGCTGCTTCGAGTGCGGCGCGCAGTCCGGGCCTTCGCGACAGCGGTTCGGCGCTGTTTGTGGTGTCGTGGAAGGCCGCTGCCAGGGTCCAGCCGGGGTCATGTTTGCTGAGGAACGTTCGCGCCGCTCGCTCCTGCTCATCGGCTGATGACGGCCGATAACCTCTGCGGGTATACAGGCCGACACGCGTGAGCGCCTCACGTTCGTGTGTCATGTGCGCCCTTTCAAGATCATCGTTGGGTGGGTGGTGGGTGAACGTCGGTCGATCTGTCGGCGGTGTCAAGCCAGTCGACGGACGCGACGAGGGGGCGACCGCTTGCGGTCGCCCCCTCGTTCTTGGTGCTGGTTAGGTGTCCTGTTGTCCGGCCCACCAAGCGGCGATCATCATCGATAGTGCGGTGACGGCCTGCTGGCGGTCCTCTTCGGTGAGCGGTGCGGTTCGCGCGGGGCGGACCTTGATCGGCTTCGCCTGTTTCCTGGCAACTCGATTACGTGGGATCGGCTGGTCCGGCTCAGCCATAGGCGATCCGGGCCGGGATCACGTGCCGTGCGATGCGGGAAGGCTGCGGGATCATGTTGTCCTCCTTCGATAGGGCGGAAATGACAATGGCCCGCAGAGCGGGTGCTCTACGGGCCATGCGGGTCTGATAGGTGGGAAGGCCCTGCCGAGAACGGGGGATCCCGGCAGGGCCTTCGTCTTCGTCCGGCCGTTGTGCGCCGGCTAGCTGGTGATGACTGCTCGGAGTTCGGTGACGGTGATGTCGGCGGACGTGGCGGTGGTGACGTCTGGCTCTGTGCCCGAGAGTCCGCCCCCGCTCCACGAGATGTCCCATGTCGCAACGGCTCGGACGGTGAACGTTCCTCCGGCGCTGTCCGAGGTCTTGGTGTAGGTGTGCCCGCAGGTCGGAGACGGCGAGGTCGGGTTGGCCGATGACGTCCACGGGGTGCCGGGGCCGGTGCACACCGTACTCGTGCCGTCGCCCGCGTGCCAGGTGATCTTCTTTGGTACGGCTCGGGCGGTGATGGTCAGGCCGCCTGCTGAGGCGGTTGCCGTCTGGGTGTTCCACCAGCCGGGTTGCACCCACCACCAGACGGGGACGTGCACGAACTGCTGGGTGGTGAGGTTCGGGCTGGCGGCGATGACCGGCTTGGGAATGGTCAGGCTGTCCACCGCGCGCTGGGTCAGGATGGCGAGCGCGGCGGGCGGCTGAAGGAGGGTGACGATGCCCCAGCCGTTCGAGTCGCCGGTGACTGGGTCGAAGCAGGTTTTGATCCATTGGTTGGCCGGGAGGAAACCGCCGCCGTCTTTGCCGTAGTAGCAGCCGTCGCTGCCGAGCCAGCCGAATCCGTTCTGGCATTCGACGACCTCGCCGCCGATCTTGCAGACGACGTTGCCGCCGCCTCCGCCGTTGTTGCCGCCTCCGCCGCCGATGTAGCCGACCTCAACTGTGCACTTTGGATTGCTGGGATTGTTGGAGCAGTTGACGTCACCCCAGCCGTCCGCGCGGGCGGGAGACGGTGCGGCGAGCAGCATGGCTGCCGTCGCCGCGAGCGCGGCGATTGCGCGAACTAGACGGTGCATGAGCCCACCGCCCGCACGCCGAAGGAGGTCACCTTCCAGACGCCACCGACTCGTTCGACATCGGCCAGGACGAGCCGTAGACCGCCGGGACTGTCTTGGTAGGCGTCGCCGTTGGCCTTGTACTGCGAAGTCTTGCTGGTGTCCAGGCAGTCGCGCAGCGACGCCTTCGTGGGCGAGTTCGGCGGCGCGAGTGACTGAACCTCAGGGTGGTAGACCGCTTGCCCGCGACCGAGGAGTCCCTTGGCCTTGCTGGCTTTCAGCCCGTCAGTGAGCGTCGTCAGCGCGGCGCCGTCCGCGAACTTCGGCAACTCCGGGTAGGCCGGGTCGCCGAGTTCACTGGCCTTGAGGAACGCGTTCTGCATGCCGACGTAAGCGTCGATCACGCGTTGCCTGGCCTGTTCCGGTGACTCGGCCGCCACCGACGCGGACGGCGAAGCGGACGGCGATGCCGAGGTCGATGCCGGCGCTCCCGCACTAGGAAGCGCCACTGGTGGATCAGAGTTGCCGGTGCACGCGCCGAGCAGGACTGTGAGCGCTGCGACCGTGAGTAGTTGCGGCCATGGTGCTGTGCGTTTCATCTGTCCTCCAACGCGCGAGGCCCCGAGGTTCTTTGGTACCTCACGGCTCGGCGGCGCGCTACCGACACTTGTGCACGTACATGCTGTCCGTGCGCTATGCGGCGCGTTCGTCGTCCTGCGCCTCGTGCACGGGGCACCGTCCGTCGCACTTGCCATGGGGTTCATGCAGGTGCAGGTAGACGGTGGCGAGCGCCTCGTAGGCAGCCAGGTGCTCGCGGCCCTGTTCGCTGAGGCTGTACGTGTTGATGACACGGTTACCGAAGTGTTTGCTGTCCGCCCGGATCAACTCCAGGCGAGTAAGCCTGTGGAGGCTACGCGTTAGGGCGTTGTCGTCCACGTGCTCACCGACGTGCGATTCAAGCCGCGTGTGGAGCGCCCGGAACCTGAACGGCCTTTCGGCCAGCACTGCGAGGATCGGTGGATCCCACCGAAACCGGAACAGGTCGGCTATCCGGACTAGTGCCTCGATATCAATCTTTGTTCCCCCCGTTGGTGCAAGTTGCAGATGAGCTATCAACCGTGCCACCGGTCGATCGAGGGAGCAAACGGAATGAGATCGATTGGCAAGAGAGTCGATGCGTTTGCGCTGCTTGGCCTTGTTGCCATAGACCCTTCGGGCGAGGCCGGATCCTGACATGTCCTGACCTGCGAACTTGCGCCTCGTGCTCGCTTCGCGCACTCGCACGACGAACGTACACAGTGTACGTAGGACGTTTACGTACCCACTTGTCCGTGGCGGTTCGTCTTCGCGTTCAGGTACGACGAAGACTCGGAACTTTCGCTACGGGGGTGATGCACCATGACCACGGTTGCCGAGGCGCGCAGGACTGCGCCGGCACGGCCGAGCCTGAACGGGGCGGCGCAGCCGAAGCGGCGCTGGTCGCTACTGGTCGGCGGTTTATTGCTGGTGTTGCTGTGCGCTGGCATCTTCGCTGTGGTGCAGCTGGGTGGTGACGCCCGCGTGCAGGTGCTCGCGGTCGCACGCCCCGTGGCTGCCGGGCAACTTATCAGCGCCGAGGATCTGCGCGTCGTCGGGGTGGTTCCCGACCCGAGCGTGCCGCTGGTGCGCGCCGCGCAAGCACAGCAGGTGATCGGCCGGAGCGCGGCGGTGCCGTTGGCGTCCGGCGCGTTGCTGTCGGAGTCGCAGCTCGGACCGGCGACCTGGCCCGACGCCGGTCAGGCCGTGGTCGCCACAGCGTTGAAGCCGGGCCGGGTACCGGCGGGTGTCGCGCCGGGAAGCCATGCACTGGTGGTGACGGTCGCGAAGGAGGGCACCCCGGAGGTGACGGGACTGCCTCCGGCACCGGTATCGGTATCGGCCATCGTGGTCGATGTCGTTCCCGGTGTGGACGGTTCCGGGACCACGGTCGTGTCGCTGCTGCTGGCCCGCGATGACGCGACGAAGCTGGCCGGGGCTGGCGCTGAGCTCGCCCTCGTCCTGGTGGCGGGCTGACATGCTGGTCGCCGTCACGTCCGTGAAGTCACGCGGCGCCACCACCGTTGCCGCCGCGCTCGCCGCCGTGTGGCCCGATGATCCCGCGCTGCTGATCGAAGCCGACCCCGCAGGCGGTGATCTCGGCGGCTGGCACCGGCTGCCGGACAGTCCCGGCCTCGCGTCACTGGCGAACGCCTGCCGCAGCAGTCACGTCGAGCTGGCTGAGCACACCACCCAGCTCCCCTTCGGCGTCGACGCGGTCCTCGCCGCCGCTGGCCGACCACAGGCCAGCGCGGCGATCGGACTGCTCGCCGACACCGAGCCTGCCCGGTGGGCCAAGGAACGCCCGACCATCCTCGACCTCGGCCGCCTGGAGCCCGGCTCCCCGGCACTGCCGCTGCTGGAGCTGGCCGACGCCGTCCTCGTCGTCGCCGGCGGCGACGTCCTATCGCTGCTACGGGTCTCGCTCGCCGAGATCCCGGTCGAACGCGCACAGCTGGTCACGGTCGGGCAGCTCGCCCACCCGCGCGACGAACTCGCCGGGCTGCTGCCGCTGCCGCTGGCCGCCGAGATGCCCTGGGACCGCCACGGCGCACAGGTCATCGCGGGTACCCGCCGCGCCCGCAAGGCGTGGACCCGCGTCGGTCTCCTCGCCACCGCGCGCGGCCTGGCCGCGTCCCTCGCCAAACAAGGCAATCCCGCAGGAGGTGAAAACCGATGACCATGCCATCGACCGCTGCCCTCACCGAGACCGACCTCGTCGCCGAGCTGCGCGCCCAGGTCGCGCAGGCCCTCGCCGGGCACGCCGGGGGCGGACCCGTGCCCGCCGCCGAACGGCGCAGACTGGCCGAGCAGTACACCGGTGAGGCACTCGACACGCACGCCCGGCAGGCGCTCGACGCCGGACGGGCACCACTGTCGGCCGCTTCGGAGGCAAGGGTGGCCCGTGCGGTTATCGACCACATCGTCGGCGCGGGCGGACTGCAGCAGCTGCTCGACAACCCCGATATCGAGAACGTCCACGCCAACGGCGCCGACGAGGTCTTCATCCGCTACGTCGGCGGCAAAACGGAGGTCGGCCCGCCGATCGCCGAATCCGACGACGCGTTGATCGAGATGATCCGGTCCCTGGCCACGGAAGCGGCATTCGGCGACGATCTGTCCGGCCTCGGTGAGGAGCGGACGTTCGACCGGACCAGCCCAGTGCTGGACATGCGGATGCGCGACGGGTCTCGGCTGTGCGCGGTCATGTCGGTGTCCCGCCGTCCGGCGCTGTCGATCCGCCGACCGACGATGATCAACGCCGATCTCGATGACCTGGTCGCCAAGGGCACTCTCGACGAACCGCTGTGCCGGGTGATCCAGGCCGCCATGCGCGCGAAGCTCAACATCATTTTTGCGGGCGGCACCAACACCGGAAAGACGACCTTCGCCCGCGCCGCTGCACGTGCGATCCCGCCGAACGAGCGGCTGATCACGATCGAGGACAGCTACGAACTGGAACTCAAGGATTCGGTGGCGCACCCGAACGTGGTGAAGATGCAGGCCCGCCGCCCCAACCTCGAAGGCGTCGGGGCCGTGCCGGTGGCGGCGCTCGTGCGCACCGCGCTGCGCATGGATCCGGATCGCGTGATCGTCGGTGAGGCCCGCGGCGACGAAGTGATCGATCTGCTTAAGGCGATGAGTCAAGGTAACGACGGCAGCTTCGCGACCGTCCACGCGAGTTCCAGCGTCCAGGCGTTTACCCGCCTGATGATGTACGCGGTCCAGGCCCCGGAGCACCTGACGTTCGAGGCGTCCGCCATGCTCATCGCCGAGTCGCTCAACCTGGTCGTGCACCTGAACTGGACGTCGGACAAGTCCCGCGTCGTATCCAGCGTCCGGGAGGTCGTCGGGTTCGACGGCCGCGACGTGATCTCCAACGAGGTGTGGCGGCCCGGCCGCGACCAGCGCGCGGTGCCGAACACGCCGCTGCGCACCGAGACCCTGGACCGGCTGGAGGCCGCCGGGCTCGACCCGCACGTCATCGACCGGGTCGGGTGGTAGCGATGACCGCACTGGCCGCGCTGCTCGGCGCGGGTGTCGGGCTCGGCCTGCTGGCCATCGTCGCCGGGCTGCGCCGCCCGGCGGTCACCGACCGGCCACGCACGGCCGGGGTCCGCCTCACCCGCGAACAGGTGATCAGGGTCGCGGTCGCGCTGGTCGCCGCCGCGATGGTGGGGCTGCTTACCCGGTGGCCGGTCGGCGCGATCCTGGCCGGGCTCGCCAGCTACGCGCTGCCGATCGCGCTCGGCACGGACAAGTTCGCAGCCCGCGCACTCGCCCGCACCGAAGCCATCGCCACCTGGACCGAGATGCTGCGCGACAACCTCGCCGCCGCAGCCGGTCTGGAGCAAGCAATCCTCGTCACCGCCCCGTACGCGCCGGCCGCCGTCAAGGACGAGATCGCCGAACTCGCCGCCTCCGTCAGGCTCGGACAGCGACTCCCGTTGGCCCTGGCCGAACTGCGGCAGCGACTCGATGACCGGACCGGCCGCCTCGTCGTCCGGGCACTCATCCTGGCGTCCACCCGGCAGTCGCGGAACCTGACCGAGCTGCTGTCGGAACTGGCGACCCGCGCCCGCGCCCGCGCCGCGCTGCGACTGAAGATCGCACCCGGGCACGCGAAGATCCGCACCAACGCCAGGGTCATCACCGGGTTCACGATCGCGATGGCAGTGGGCCTGATCGTGCTCAATCCCATCTTCCTGCGGCCGTACGGCTCGTTCGCCGGTCAGCTCGCGCTGGTCGTCGTCGGCGCGGTGTTCGCGGTCGGGTTCCTCGGCATCTCCCGGCTGGCCAAGGTCGGGGTCAGCGAGGCAGCCCGATGATGACCGCGATCCTGCTGGGCCTGGGCACCGGCCTCGGGCTGGCGCTCGTCGGAGCGTTCGCGTTCCCGCCCCGGCTCACGCTCACGCAGGCGTTCGCCGTCCTGCACCCACCCACCTCAGGCATGTCCATGACGGCACGCCCGGCCATCGCCGTGGAGGCGGGCGGCGCGCTGGCAACCGCCGGGCGGCCGTTCGTGCCCCTGCTGATGCGGCTCGGCCTACCCCGCGCCAGCGTCCGCGCCGACCTCGGCATCTGCGGCCGGGATCCCGCCCGGCACCTGGCCGAACAGGCGGCCATGGCACTGCTGGGATTCCTGCTCCCACCCGCGATCGTCGGGCTGGCCAACCTCGGTGGCACGCCGATCGGCTGGCAGCTGCCCGTCTGGGCATCGCTGATCCTCGCCGGGCTGGGCTTGTTCGTTCCCGACCTCGCCCTCGCCTCCGAAGCGGTCAAACGGCGGGCCGAGCTGCGCAACGCCGTGTCGGAGATGCTGGACCTCGTCGTCATCTCCCTGGCCGGTGGCGCCGGCGTCGAACAAGCCCTACGCGACGCGACCGACGACACCGAAGGCTGGGCGCAAGCCGCCCTCCGCCAGGCGGTCGAGGCCGCACACCTGCGACGGCGCCCACCATGGCAGACCCTCGGCGAACTCGGCGAAACCGCGGGCATGACCGCGCTGGCCGAACTGTCGGCGGCGCTGTCGATGGCTGGCAGCGAAGGAGCCCGCATCAAATCCACCCTGTCGGCCCGGTCGGCGGCCCTGATGACCCATCAGCTCGCCGAGGCCGAAGCCGCCGCCGCGTCGGCCACCGAACGCATGGTGCTACCCCTGGTCTGTCTGCTCGGCGGATTCATGATCTTCCTGATGTTCCCCGCGTTCGCGACGATCCTCAGCGCGTTCTAAAAGCCGCAAATCACGACCTGTAAACGCCACACCGAAGGAGCTTCGCAGCATGGGACACGAAGGTACCGCCGCGGCATTGCTCGCGATCAGCGTCGTCCTTGGAGTCATCGCCCTCGTCTACGTGTTCCGGGTGCTCTGAACGCACGGCAGCAACGGCAGAACCGCATCTTATGACTCGCACCCATCACGCCGAAGGAGACCCGGAGCCATGGACGAACGCCACACCCTGGCATTCGCGGCGATCGGGGTGCTCATCCTCGTCGTTCTTGTGATCTACGCCGTGACCTGACGCCGGACCTCACGGCAGTCTCGACAACCCCTCGGCCCGTCCACAACGTCTGGGCAGGCCCAACCCAACGGGAGGTACACCATGCTCAACCAGTTGGCCGCGTACGTGACGGTCCTCGGCCTGCAAACCCGGGACCGGTCGCAGCGGCGCACGCCAGATGGCGGCTACAGCACCGAGGCCATCGCCGTGACCGCGTTCCTGGTCGCCCTCGCCCTGGCGGCGCTGGCGATCCTCGGGCCGAAGGTGCTGGAGAAGATCCGGGGCGTCTCGCTGTGACATCCCGGGCGCCCAGACGCCGGCGGGACAGAGGGGCGGCCAGCGTCGAGCTGGTGCTGGCCACCCCTCTGCTCGGCCTGCTGCTGATGGCGGCCGTGCAGTTCGCGATCTGGCAACATGCCAGCCACATGGCCCAGGCCGCCGCCAACGAGGGCGTGCAAACGGCGCGGGCGTACCGCAGCAGTGCCGCCGCCGGGCAGGCCGACACTGAGGCGTTGCTGCGGGACCTGTCGGGTGGCGCGTTGTCGGTCACGTCGGTGACCGCCAGCCGCACCGCGACCGAGGCGACCATCACGATCACCGGGCACGCTGGCTCGGTGATTCCCGGCCTGACCTTCCCGGTCCGCGTCAGCGTCACCGCCCCCGTGGAGCGGGTGCCCGGAACCTGACCGTGCCAGAGATTAACGCCGGAACCACAGCAGCCCGAGGAGGTCTCCAATGTCCAGGTTCGGAAGCGGCGTCGGCATGGCCGTCGCGTGCAGCCTTCGCCGCCTCCGCGCCGTCAACGACCGCGGATCGATGACGAGTGAACTGGCGATCTTCGTCGTGCCGTTCCTCATCATCGTGGCGATGTTCGTCGTGTTCTGCGGCCGGGCCGCGTCGGTGAGCATTGACGCGCACGCGGTGGCGGCAGCAGCCGCCCGCGCCGCCGCCGACGCGCCCACGGCTGCGACCGCGCGGACCGCAGCGACCAACGCCGCGAACGCGATGGCGTCAGGGAGCCGGTTCAGCTGTACCGCGAGCACCGACACGTCGGCATTCCGGCGCGGCGGGGCGGTCACCGTCAGGGTGGCGTGCGTCATGCGCATGGACGACCTCGGGCTGCCGGGAATCGGCACGTCCAAGACCGCACACGCCTCGGCGACCGAGCCGATCGACATCTACCGGGCGGGGACATGACCACGACCGTCACCACGCGACCTCGACCCCGGCGGACCGGGCGGGACAAAGGAGCGGCGACCGCGTTCACGGTCGTCTGGCTGATCACCGCTCTCCTGCTCGGTGGGCTCGTCCTGGATGCCGGGCTCGCCGTGTCCACGAAAGTCAACGCCCGGTCGGTGGCCAACGCCGCCGCCCGCGCCGGAGCCCGCGAGCTGGACGTGGCCGCATTGCGCACCAGCGGGGTCGTGCGGCTCAATCCGGCTGCTGCCCGTGCCGCCGCCGCCAGCTGGGTCACGCGTGCCGGGCTGTCCGGCATGGTCACGGTCACAGTGAACACTGTGACCGTCAGCGTGACCACGTCTCAGCCCACCCAGCTGCTCAACCTCGCTGGTGTCGGCAGCATCCCGGTGCACGCCACGGCGACCGCCGACGCGATCACACCCTGACCCGGTAAGGAGGCACGGCATGCTGGCATGGCTCGGCCGCTGGCTGGTGCGCGCCAGCGCGGGCAGCGTCCTGCTGGCCGCGACCGCCGGGATCCCGGCCTGGCTGACTCTCGCCATCGGTTGGCCGCTGCCGCGCGCCCTGCCCGATCAGGCCGTCCTCGTCGCGTTCTTCAACGGCGGGGTCACCGACCGCATGGTGGTCAACCTGCTCGCCGTGGCGATCTGGCTCGTCTGGGCGCTGTTCACCCAAGCCGTCCTCGCCGAGCTGCGCGACACCGCACGAGGCATCAAAGACCCCCACCCTCGTCGCTACCGCAACCCGATGCGGCCCGCAGCGTCGGTCCTGGTCAGCTCGATGCTGCTCGGCAGCATCCTCGCCGCGACTGCGGCGGCGGCCACCCCGCAGCCCGGCCGCGCCGTCGCCGAAGCACCCCCTGCGGTCACTCAGTCCGCGCCGGCCCTTACGAAGGCGGCCGAAGGCACGACGATCGTCCACGTCGGCGACGAGCAATACGTGTACGTCGTCAAACGCGGCGACTACCTATCGAAGATCTCGAAGGAATGGCTCGGCGACGCCAACCGCTGGCCGGAAATCTGCGGGCTCAATAAGCATCGGCATTTCGCGGGCGTCGGAGGCGTCCTCCGCGACTGCAACATCATCTATCCGGGCTGGGATCTGCGGCTGCCTGCCGACGCCAAGCCGCCACCCGGAATCGCACCAGCCACAACGCCCGGCGGGCAGACACAGCCGCCGGTCATCGCACCCCCCTCGGCAGAACCGTCCGCGTCGCCGAGCACCGCGCCGGCCACGCCGAGCCCGACCGTCACAGCGAGCCCGACCGTCACGCCCAGCGTCGCCATAGAAAATCCCGGTCCGCCCACGGCGGGGCCGCCCACCGATTCGCCGTCGCCGTCATCGACGTCGGTGTCACCTTCGCAAGTCCCTTCCTCCGGACCGGCGGCCTCGGCAGCGCCCCAGGGAACGCCAGCCGCCAACGACAGCTCGAGCCCAGCGGTGAACACCGACGAGCACGGTGTCCAGCTGTCCGCGTCGAGCTGGCTGCCGTGGGGACTGGCATTCGCGATCAGCGCCGCCGCCGTCCTGGTTTGGCTCCAGCGCCGCCGCCGCTACACCGGTGAACCCGACGACGACCCGCCGACCGAATTGCCGCCGCCCGTGGTCGCGCTGCGCCGCGCCGTGAACCGCAACCCGAAACTCGCTGGCCCGGCGACCGAGGACAACGAGATGTCAGAGCAGGTACCCGAACTGGCGGACCTCCCGACAGGCGGCACCGGCATCGTCGGGGACGGCGCGTCCGCTGCCGCCCGCGCCGCGCTCGTCGCCGTACTGGCCTCCGGCGACCCGCAACATCCCGACGCACGCGGCGAGGTCGTCATCGACGCCGCCACCCTGGCCACGCTGCTCGGCTCGGAGGTCGTCACCCTCGGCCCGTGGCCACGCCTGCACGTGGCCGACAACATCGATGACGCACTGACCGTCGTGGAGGCCCGGCTGCTGTACCGCAGCCGCATCCTCGACGAGCACGCCCTGACTGACCTGGACGAGCTGCGGCAGGTGGCGCCCGACGAGGAGGCGCTCCCGCAGATCATGCTCATCACCGACACGCCGCCCGCCGGTGCCCGCATGCGGGCCAAGGTGGCCCTCGGCCTCGGCGAAGGACTGCACGTGTCTGCGCTGCTGCTGGGCGAATGGGCACACGGCGCCACCGTGGAGGTCGCCCCGGACGGGCACACCAAGCTCGTGTCCGGGCAGGCGGCCACACCGGTGCCGCCGCGCCTACCTGTCCTGGACCCGGTCACCGCCGTGCAGATCCTGACCACGCTGCGCGAGGCGCAGACCGGCGAGCCGCCCGCCATTGCGTCCTCGGCCGTCCCGGTCACGGTCGTGCCGCTGCACGCCAGCCGCACCGAACTCGCACCCACCGACATCCCCACACCGGTGACGATCGGCCCTGCCGCTACCTCGGGACGCGCGCAGCTGCGGGTCCTCGGCCCGCCGCGCATCGAGAACATCACCGCGGAAGGCCGGCCGCTGCGAGCCAAGGCCCTCGAAATGGCGGTGTACCTCGCGGTCCACCCGGACGGTGCCGCCACCCGGCAGATCGGCGAATACCTCGAACCCGACGCCCGCGTCCACCAGGCCGACCAGCGCGTGCACACCAACGCCTCGAACCTGCGGCACGTACTCGGCCGCGCCGGCACCGCAGAGGCCAAGAACGCCTACGTCATCAAGTCCGCCGGTCGCTACCGCCTCGACCCTGCCACGGTGGACGTCGACGTGTGGAACCTGCGCGATTTGATGCGCACCGCCACCCTGGCCACCGGGCCGCGCCGCCGCGAACTGCTCACCGAAGCCTGCGACCTCTACACCGCGCCGCTCGCGGAGGGCCAGGACTATGAGTGGCTGGCGCCGCACCGCGAGACGGTACGACGGTGGGGCACCGAAGCTCACCTGCTGCTCGCTGACGACCTGCTCGACAGCAACCCGCAGCTCACATCCGACCTGCTCGACAAGGCGATCGGCCTGGACCGCTACAACGAGGCCCTCTACGTCAAGGCCATGCACGCCCGCCACGCCCTCGGTGACGCAGACGGCATCCGGACGCTGCTGCGCGCCCTCACCAAGGCGCTGGCCGATCTGGACGCCGAACCCCAGGAAGACACGATCACGCTCGCAACGCGCCTGCGCAACAGCCTGGACGAGACATGACGAGCACCCTGACGCCCCGAGCACGCGCACGCGGCCTGCTGCCCGCGCTGGCCGTCGTACCGATCCTGCGATGGGCCGTTGCCGTGCACGTGGTCGCCGATGACCAGCCGTGGCGCTCGGCGTGTGCGTGTGGCCGACCGCTGTGGCCCAACGCTGTGCGGCCATCCGGTCGGTGTGCCGGGTGCGGCGAGCCGATCGGGGCACCGCCGTACGCCGTCGAGGCCGCCGCCGTAGTCATGGCGGTCGCCCTGGCGTCGTCGGGCCGAGGCGGCTGGGCGGTGGCCGCGTTCGCGTGGTGGGCCGCCGGGATGATCGTGCTGGCCTTCGTTGACCTCGCCGTACTGCGGCTGCCGCACCGGCTCACGGCTCTCACCGCAGCGGGCCTTCTGCCGCTGCTGGCGGCAACCGGTGACGCGGACGCGCTTCTGCGCGCGGGCACGGCCGCGGCCGTGCTCGCTGGATTCTTTGCCGTCCTCGCTGTCGCGTCACAGGGACGGCTTGGCTGGGGTGACGTGGCCATCGCCGTGCCGCTGGCCGCCGTCCTCGGCTGGCACAGCTGGACCGCTTTCTACGCCGGTGTTCTGCTCGGCCTGGGGGCCAACGTCGTCGCCGCCGTCACCCTGCGCCGGACGGGGCGTCTCGCTCTCGGCGCGCAACTGCCCATCGGCCCGTTGCTCATCGCCGCCGCCGGTGTCGTCATCGCGGTCTGGCCATGGGTCCAGGCGGTGTGGTCATGACCGGCACGCCGGATCGGTACACGAGGAGCCGGTCGTGAACCTCGATGATCTTCGCGCCCTGGCCGGAATCAACCAGACGCTCCAACTCAGTCTTGCCGCCTTGGCCGGGCTCGCCGTGGTGCTGGTGTTCGCCAACCGGCTGCGGAAGATGACCGAGCATCGGGCCACGCTGGTCGTTGCGAACATCCTCACCGTCGTCGCGGCGGCCCTCGCGACCATGGTGTCGGCATCGGGCATGTGGAAATTCTTCACCGATATCCTCGGTGCGTCGCCGCTGCGCGTCGCGTTCTTCGCCTACATCGAGGTGGCCCTGTTCGCGTCGGCGCTGCTGGCCCGCGTCCGTCTGCTCCGCGAGCCGGAGAGGGGCTCCACCGGCATCGACGGTGTCGCCGTGTGGGTCCTCGCTGCCCTCACTGCCAGCCTGTCCGCCCTGGACGCCGACAGCTTCCGTGAGGTCTGCCTGCGCCTTGTCGCTCCGCTGGTAGCCGCATGGATGTGGGAGCGGGCGTTGGCGGCCGAACGCAACGCCCGCCTCGGCCGGACCGCCGCCCGGATCCACTGGACCCTCACATTGGAGCGGGTCTTCGTGTGGCTGCGGCTGGCCGAGGCGCACGGCCGGGACGTGACCGAGGTCGACCGTGCCCGCCGGCGCGCCCGGCTCGGCCGAGCCCGCCTCAACCTGTATCTGTTGCAGAGCAGAGAGGAAACCGCGCAATGGCGGCTCCGCCGCGCCCACCGCGCAGTGATGCGCCAGGCGATGGCCGCCGCCGAGCACATCGGCCTGGCCGACTTCCCCGACGCCGCTGACGAACGCGAGGCCGTCCAGATGTACATGGCCACCCTGTACGGCTTCGTGGAAGCGACGTCGCCTGACGCCGTGGTGCACCTCAACGCCTGGCGAGTCGCCGAGACCTTGCCGGAACCGCTGCACGCTCGGCAAGACAACCCGCGCACCGGTGACCAGTCATCAGGCCGTGCAGGAGATGTGACCGGGGAAACGACGCTGCACGTCAATGGTCACGCCGATGGGGCGAGCATGCTCACCAGCGGCGCGACATACAGCGGCACGGAGGACAACGACGCCGGTCTCGGTGGTGGCCGGCGCAACGAGCGTGAGGACTTCGCACGCGAAACGTCACACCGTGACGACCGTCAGTCATCGGAGGATGAGCTGTTCGACGAAGACGGCGATGAACAGCAGACCGACGACGACACCGACGTCTCCGCCGTGGTGGCGATGCGCCGGTTCTGGGATGCCGAGATCCTCAAGGGGCGACTCCCCACTGGCGCCGAACTCTCCCGCGCCGCTGGAGTTCCACCCAGTACCGGACTCGGTCGGCGCAAGCGGCGGGAGTGGGAAGGTGAGCTGCCCGACCACCTCAGGGCCACGGTGGGCGCGGGACGGTAGGCCCGAGGACCGGGCACCTCACCGATCCGAAACTGAGGTCGCCCGGCGTCGCTCACAGAGACGGACACCGGGCGACGGAACTGAACGGAGTTGCCGGTTACCGCGTCTGCACAACGTTGGCAGCGATGGCGCGGGCACCCGCCATCAGGTTCAGCCCGATCACAAGATGACGGCGAGTGTCGGCCGCGAGCTCGGCGGCCCGCTCCAACGCCTCGCCCGTTCCCGGCTCGTCATCGTCGGCGGGCGGCGCAGACATCTGGAGCAGGGTGACAGTGAACTCGCTTGTAGCCGATGCGGTATCGAGCATGGCCGCGATGAGCTCCGGGTCAGGATCGGCCAGCAGCGGGCGACAGCGCTCCATGGCATCGCGCACCTCCGCAAGCGCAGCCGCCATGATCTGTTGATGTTGATTGTGTGCGTCGTTCATGATCAGCCCCTACGTCCATGATCGCGTTCAGGTCGGATGGGGGCCGATTTCCGCTCCATCCACGCGGACGGTCAAGCCAAGCACCATCTACGTAGCGACGATGCGGTCTGACCAGGGCGTACAGTGAAATTGGATATCCGGCGGTTCCGGAACCCGGCACACGATGCCAGCGGCCCGAGACTGGATGGCAAGGATGCTCTCGGACGGCCGTCCGGCCTCGTCAGTAGACACTGATGTGCACGTGGTTGGTATGCCAGCCGGATGGGTCGTCGCCTCCCCACGGGTTGTTGTAGGCGTGCCAGCCTTTGTCTTGCGTCCAGATCATGCGGAACCAGATGACGTACATGATTCCGAGGCGATCGGCGTTGGCCACCGCCCAGGCGGCCATAGCGTCGCCCTGAGCCTTCTGCGCGCCGGAGGCTTCGCCTCCGGACGTCACCATCCAGTCGCAAGCACGCCCCTTCGGATGTTCCCCGTGGTCATCGACGCGGTAGCAGCCGGGCTTCGGGAAGCCGGCGGCGTCGGCTTGCTGGACGAGATGGAGCAGACGGGGTGTCACACAGCCGGTGCCGGTGGTCGGATCGGGGTGGATGGTGCAGTCCTCGTCCGGCCAGGAGCCGTCAGGATTTCGTGGGGCTGGTTCAGCCGAGCCGAGCGCCAGGTCGGAGCAGGTGAAGCCGACTTCGCCACTGATACGTTCAACCAGGGCGAGCGCGTCGTCGGACCATTGGGCGTAGGCGTCGGGGAACGCCGACGCTTGGACGGCTTGCGCGGCCTCCGTGAGCTGCATGTGTTCCCAGCCGTTGACGGTCAGAAGTTTGTCGTAGAACTTGCTTGCCTGATATTCGGGTTTCGACAACTGTTCGACGGTGCCCCAGCCCTGGCTCGGACGTTGCTGGAAGACACCGATCGAGTCATGGTCGTTGCGGTCGCCCAGGAAGGGCAGATTGCGGAGCCGGGATTCCTGCATGGCGGTCGCGATGGCCACGACCCAGCCCCAGCGGGGGACGCCTTTGGCGACGCCGACCTCGATGATGGTTGTGGCGATCTCCAGTTGTTCGGTGTCCCAGGTGCCGGGGTTCGGTGCCTGTCCGGAGGGACCGGTCGGCGCGGCGGCGACATCGCAGGTGCTGCCGGGGCCGCCGCCCATGACGGAGGACATCAGCAGCACTGGCAGGCCGAGACAGCCGACGATGACGACGGTGATGATGCCGATAACGGCTTTGGTCATAACGATGCCTTTCGGTGCAAACAAAAAAGGGCCGGTGCTCCGCGCGGGCGCGCGGCCGGCATGGGCGAGGCGGGAAGCGGCTAGAGCGGGTGGGTCAGCGGCAGCAGCATGAGGTGGGTGTCGTGGAGGAATTCCGCGATTCGAGTGCTGGCCTCGGACAGCGGGTGGCCGTAGTCGACGGCGGTGGCGTAGCGCCAGTCCCAGTGACCCGGTTCGAGCGCCGGGACGAACCACAGCGCGTCGTGGGCGTCGATGAAGAGGGCGCCGCCGATCTGTGGAGCGAGGACGGTCATGGGCTGGCTGGCGCAGGTGGCCAGGCAGAAGCAGCCGGGGTCGGCGTAGGCAGTGCGGGGCTGTCCGTGGTGGATCGGGCAGGTGCAGTCGCAGGCGCGTTCGTAGGCGTTGCGGTAGGTGCGGTACATGTCTGTCTCCTCAGGGGGTGGTGAAACACGAAAAGGCCGTGGGCCGCCCACATGGGCGGCCCACTTCAAGCTGTGCGGTGGGTCAGTGAATGGTCTTGCGGAGCACGTGCGCGGACTGCCGCAGCTGGTGCTCGATGAGCACGCTGCTGTCGTAGTAGCCGGACCGTGAGTCGATCTCTCCGGCGTTGATCCAGTCCCAGTTGCCGCCGGGCATCGCGGTGACGTACCAGAGGTCTCCGCCTTGGTCGAGGAACAGGGCGCATCCCCATTGCTCGGCGAGTAGGGTCATGGGCTGCGTGGCGCAGGTGATGGCGCACGCGCAGCCGGACTCGTTGTAGGTGATGCGGGTCTGGCGGTAGTGCAGCGGGCATCGACAGTCGCAGAGCCGCTGCCAGGGCGCGGTGTAGGTCATGGGATCTCTCCTGGAGGGGTGGACATGAGAAACGCCTCGCCGACCGCCGGCTGTGGGCGGGCGGTGCGAGGCGTGCGAGAGGTTCGGCCGTTGTCAGTTCGTCGGCGGGGTGATGCGGGTGCGGCCAGGTCCGAGGAGCGCATCGCGTTGGACCTGGCGGGTCTCGTCGGCGGTGAGCACGTAGGCGGGCAGCTGAGTGACGTTTTCGCGCCAGGCCCGGTAGAGGCGGTGCGTCCCGTCGATGAGGAGCGGCGAAGGTGTCTGACCGTTGATGGCCAGGGTGGCGACGATGACGGGCTTGGCCAGGTCGGTGGTCATGGCGTACGAGCGGTCGAAGCCGTCGCTGGCCGGTCCGATGAGGCTGACTGTGCGGCTGTCGTGGTCATCGAGGCGGGCCAGGCCGTACGCCGTGGCCCACGACGCCACGTCGATGTGCTGGATGCCGCGCGGTCGCGCGGCGATCAGCGCCTCGGCGGCGTCGATGGAGAACGTCCACGGCCCGAAGTGGAACCACTGCGGCGCGGTCACCGGTCACCTCCGGCGGAGGTGAGGTGGGTGTAGATCGCGACGCATCGCAGGATCAGCTCGTG
Organism: Dactylosporangium sp. NPDC051087; assembly: GCF_055586325.1. Taxonomy (NCBI): domain Bacteria; kingdom Bacillati; phylum Actinomycetota; class Actinomycetes; order Micromonosporales; family Micromonosporaceae; genus Dactylosporangium; species Dactylosporangium sp. NPDC051087. Next base: position 91,382 of record NZ_JBVJIJ010000021.1, read on the forward strand.
CGACGGCAGGGTGAGCAGCCGCTGCCGGTGCTTGTCGTTGAGCCGGTCCCAGATGAGCACGGTGACGCTGGCCGACCACAGGTCGACAAGCACTCCGTCGATCTTGGCGTGCTGGCGCTCGGTGACGATGCGGCGCAGCGTGTCGATGAGGCTGGCGTCGCCGGGCGGGTGGTTCGCGTCGTCGGGCCGGGCGGCCTCCGGCAGCAGGGTGTAGCAGTCCTCGCAGGTGTGCTCGACGCGGGGCGGATGCTCGGTCTCCCATCGGCCGACGTCGGCGGCGGGAATGCCGCACACCGACTGCCTGGTGTCGCGTGGATGGTGGATGTGCCGGTCCATCGGCGAGGGTTCCTCCGTTCTGACGGGCCGGGGCGGCGGGCAGGCCGCCGCCCCGGCGGAGGGATGGGGATGGTCAGACCGTCAGCAGGTCGAAGGCCGCCAGCTTGAGGTCGCCGACGTTGCCGGTCAGCACCCGGTTGGCGCGGGCCGTGTCGTCCTTGGCGGGCTGGTAATGGTCGAGGTACTCGGTGATGGCCTGGTATCCGGCCCACCGGGTGCCGCGGATCGCCTTCTGGGTGTCGGCCTCGCGGATCAGGTACTTGAGCGTGCCGAGGCGCTGCTTGGCGTTGTTCTTGGTCAGGTCCGAGGCGTCGTCCTTGACCGGCCACAGCTGGCCGACGACCTTCTCGAACATGCCCGCAGTCAGCGTCTCGTTGAGCATCCGCTCGGCGGCCTGCTCGAACGTGTCCATGTACTTCCACATCAGGCCGAGCGCCTCGCGGGCCTGGCTGATCTGGGAGTTGATCTGGCTGGTGTGCCGGAAGGTGTAGTGGCCAACGGCGTGGGCGAAGGCGGCGCGCTGGGTGTTGGCGCACACCACGCGGATCGGGCTGGCGTCCACGCGCAGCGCGCTGGTGCCGTCGTGAGACGTCGTGCCGATCAGGTAGAGGTCCATGCGGTCCACCCCGGCGATGGTCATCGCGTCGGGCAGCTTCATGGTCACGAACACGCTCTTGCCCTTGCGCAGGCTGCCGGCCGTCTCGAAGTGGGCGCCGCCCACCTGGTCCACGAGCTGGTCGAGCAGTGCCGCGCACTGCTCGTTCTGGACCACGGTGTAGTCGGTGCCGACGACGCCGAGATACTCGGTCTGGCCGGTGACCGGGTTGCGGCGTACGGTCATGCGCTTGTCGTCGGCGGGGATCTGAACCTCGACGCCGTTGACGATGTCGATGCCGACCGTGCGGATGGTGCGGACGCCCCAGTCGCCGAGCTTGGCGGCGGCCATGATCTCTTCGGCCTTCATGGTGTTCTGGGTGACGGTGCCGAGCTGGTGCCAGGCCGACAGCCGGGCGCTGGCGAAGGCGGTGGTGCCGTCGGCGAACGTCTCGAGTTCGTGTGCCACGGGGTGCTCCTCTCAATACGGCGCGGGGGCCGAGCCATGGGCTCGGCCCCCGCAAGGGATGGATGGTTGGTGCTGGTGGATCAGGACTGCTCGGTGTCGTCCGGCTTCGGGAAGGCGAACTTCAGCGGCGCGTCGGAGACCATGACCACGCGGCCGGCGGAGCCGAGCTTGGTGCAGTTGTTGCGCACCGCACCGGAGCTGACCGCGCGGCCGAGCGCCGCGCCGATCCCGGTCGCGATGTCCTGCGGGGTCAGCGCCTCGCCCGGTCGGGCGGCGAGGTACTCGAACGTCAGCCGCTCCAGCTCACCGCGGCCGAACGGCTGGTTGCCGTCGCCGTTGGCGGTCGAGTCGCTGCGGCGGTTGACGGTCGTCGCGGTGCCCTGCGGGCGCGGAGGCGTCTGCTTGGGCAGGGTGACGACGTGGGTGGTGCCGTCCGGGGCGACGATGTGCAGCGTGCCGTCAGCCCGGACCAGGGGCAGCACCGCCGTTGCGGCGCTCGGCGCGTCCGCCAGGCCACGGACGACCTGGAAGCACAGCGGGCAGCGTGGCGGTGCCGGGTTCGGGTCGACCTCGCTGGCCTTGGTCGGCCCGGCGATCCACCGCTCCGGGGTGCTGTTACCCGCCTCCTGCGGCAGACGCCGGGCGGCGTCGGCCTGCTCCATCGCGACCAGCAGCCGGGTGACGGTCGCGATGCCGATGCCGCTCTCCTGGACGATGACGTCGAGGGTCGCGCCGTCGTCGCCGTAGTCGCCCAGGACTGCCTTGATCGCCATGACCTTGCGGTCGCCCGGCCGACTCGGCTGGACGACGACCGGCGCCCCGCCCGTGCTGTCGTCCTCGTCCTCGTCGTCGGTGTCGGCCTCATCGCCGTCGCCGTCCGCCTCGGTGTCGTCGGTGTCGGACTGGTCGGTGGCGGCCTCGTCCTGGTCGTCGCTGTCCACGGCGTCCGGCTCGTCGGGGCTGGTCCCGTCGATGGCGTCGCCGGGCTCGCCCGCCTCGTCCTGGCTGGCGTCGTCGCCGAAGGTGTCCTCGGCGTCCGGCTGGTCTGCCGGGAAGTCCGCGTCCACGGTTGCGTCGGCGTCGGTGAACTCGTCGCCGCCGGCGGGGTCCTCGCCGCCGAGGTCGGCGTCGATGGCGTCGGCCGGGTAGTCGGGCTGTGCCTCGATGTCGTCGGCCGGGTTCGCCAGCGTCCACCGGGTGGGGGTGCCTTCAGCCGGGTCGGCGTCGGTCTCGACCGCGACGATGATTCCGGCGTCTGCCAGGGTCCGGATCGCCTTGTCGGTGGTCGACCGGGCCTTGCCGGACTTCTCGGCCAGCTCGTGGACGTTGCCCTGGCCGAGTTCGGTCAGAGCGTCGAGGATCGCCTGCGTGGCAGGCGTCAGGGACAGGTGTTCCATGGGGTTCCCTCCTTGGGAACTGGTTGGTAGCTCGGCACCGTGCGGTGCCGGGCTTGTGGTGCACCGGGCTGCGGGCAGCCGGAAGACGGCAGGCGCGTGGAGCTGGTGCGCTGCCGTTGGTGTGGCTGCTTGTCGCCCGGGGGCATGGATGGCGGCGTGGCCGCCAGTAGGGCAGCGGCCGGGCCGCTGAGGGGTGTGGTGGCCTGGTTTACGGCCGGTCGAGGGGCAGTTCCCAGCCGCCGCCGAGTTCGCCGGGCTCGAACAGCTCGGTTCCGCGTTCGCGGTAGACGGCGGTGAGCAGGCGGTTGATCTCGGCGAGTTCGGCGTAGGGATCGCCGTCGCGGTCGTCGACCCAGAACCGTTCGCCTGGCTCGTTAGCGCCTTGGAAGACCTCGCCGTCCTCGTCGGGCCACAGCTGCTCGTCGGTGGAGGTGAGGTTCCACAGGATGATGTCGTCGCCGTCGTCCATCTCGCCGAGATGGGGATGGTTGAGGTAGGCCATGACGGCGGTCGGGTAGCGGCGGTGGATGCGGGCGATGGCCTCGGTGAGCAGGGTCTCCGCGACGCGCCCGGCGCGGGTGTCGTCCTGGGCTGGCGCGTCCTCGGTGGACTGCAGGATGTAGATCCCGCCTTCGGCCGGGTCGTGGTAGACCCCGGCGTCGGTGTGCGGCACCCGCATCGGCTTACCGCCGCCCGGCAGGTTCACTTCGGCGTCGGATTCGCCGACCTGGATGCGGGCGGTCCGTCCGGCGAGGTGCCGGGCGCGGCAGGAGTCGGTGTGGGGCAGCACGACGAGGACGGTGTCGCCGGGGTTGACGTAGCGCCGCCGCAGCGGCCGGGCCGGGTTCGCGTCGGCGTACTCGGCGCGGGCCTGGTCATCGATGAGCAGGTCGGCCCGTTCGCGGGCGTGCCGGTATTCGTTGGCGCGCTCGTTGACCGAGTCGAGTTCGCCGGCGAATGCGCCGACCGAGCCGGTCAGGTCCTCCTCGTTGATGAGCAGCGTTCGCAGCCGGTCGACGGTGAGCAGCAGCTCGGCTCGGGCGTCGCGCAGGGTGCGCGCGGCTTCGGGCAGGTTGGCGGCGGCGGGGACGGGGTCGGTGGCGTGCTGGTCGAGGGTGCGGCCGGTGACGATGGCGATCCAGCGGCCGATGGCGTCGAGGTGCAGCACGGTTCCTCCTTCGCGTTGAGGGGTGGGCATGGCTAAGGCCGGTCGCAGCTGGGCTGCGACCGGTCCTCGGTGTTCGGTTGGGTGCCGGTTAGGCGATGGTGATGGCGCACACGCGTGCGCTGGAGCGCAGGCTGCGCAGGTAGGAGCACCCTTCGTTGAGGAAGCGGAACCTGTCGGCCATCGAGTCGCTGGCGGGCTTGAGGACACGACCCTCGGTGGTGATCAGCGCGTCGCCGACGATGGCGATGCGCCAGTGCAGACCGGCATAGGTGGCCTCTCCGGCCTGGTAGGCGGCCAGCTCGTAGGGGTCGAAGGTGTGGCCGTCGGCGTAGGCGAGCATCGCGAGGATGCGAGGCTGCTGCTCGAAACGGCGCCGGGCCTCGGCAAGGCTGACCTTGGCGGGGGCGGCGTGGTGCTGTGCGAGGAAGTCCTCCCAGGTGCGGGCGGGCTGTGTGGTGGTGGCGATGTGGGTGTTGAAGGCACGCCAGCGCTGGCTTGCCTGGTGGGCGGCCTTGGCGGCGGTGCCGGTCAGGTCGAGGCGACTCTTGCGGCCTCCGGCGGCCAGGGTGATCGCGCCGAACTTGCGGGCGGCGTCGAGCAGGTAGTAGCCGAAGAAGCGGGAGAGCCAGCCGATGATGGCGCGGTGGCGAACGTGGAAGCGGCGCGCCGGGGTGCCGTTGGCGTTGAGGAGGTCGTTGACCTTTTCGCTGGCGGTGAACCAGTCGGCGTCGGAGTCGGCGGTGAAGCAGACGGTGACGATCTGGTTGGCGAGCGGCGTGTTGGTGGGCATGACGGGGTGCTCCCTTCGAAGGGGGTGGGCATTGGGGTTTGCTGGTGTTGCCACCGGATCGCGGCGTCTGGGCCGGGGAGGCTGCCGTAAAGGGCGCGGGCGTGGATCACGAGCCGACCGAGAGGTGGGCTATGGGTGATCGCGTCAGCGCGAGGCAGGTCCGGGGGGACAGACGGGCGGCGGTGCGAGCAAAAGAGAAAGAGAAGAAGCTGCACCGTAGCTTCGCGACCTGACACCGCCACCTCTGTCAGGAACCGCGATCATGCCCTGACCTGCACTGACAGGAATGCCTCGGCGGCTGCCAGGCTCTGTCAGAGGACGAAGACGCCGTCGTCGTCGTAGTTCGGGTTGTCCGCCACCGGCTGACCGTGGTCGCTGGGCAGATCCACGAGCCGGACTCGTCGGATGTCGCCAGCGGCAAGCCAGACCGCTGCGGCCGGTTCGGCGTCGTGGGTAGCGGTCGCGGTCGGCACTTCGCCGCGCCGGCCGCGCAGGAGCTCGTGGAGGTGTTCCTCGCGCTGCTGGCTGCGGAGCCAGAACAGCACCGGGTACCGGGGGCCGCCACGGCGGATCAGCGCGGCGTACCGGTCGAGCTTGGCGACTACCCGCCCGAGCGGTTCGCTGCCGGTGTCCGCCTCCAGGAAGAACCCCACGGTGCTGCCGCCGACGCTCCACAGCCCGTGCCCGTCAGCGGTGACGGTCCGGTACTGCTTGGTGGTGGCCGTCTCCGACCACCACCGATCGAGCCGGGTCGCGGCGTGATGGCGAGCGTGGGTGGTCAGCCGGACGAAGAACTCGTTGGCCGTGAGCAGGTGTGTCAGGTTCGGGTTGGCCGACAGGCGCTGTACGAGCTGGCGACTCGAACGGCTGGTGGGCTCGGCCCGGTCGTGGGCGGCTGCCTGGAACCGGTGTCCGTTGTGGCCGAGGACCCAATGCCATGGCTGGCTGCCGCCTCCGTCACGGGAGAACCGGAACCGGTCCAGCAGCCCGAGGGCGCGAAGCTCGGTGAGGCGGATCTGGCAGGTGCGACGGGCGAGGAACAGCATGCGGTGGATTTGGTCGGTGGTGAGGACCTGATGGTCGTCGAGGAGCTGGAGCAGACGACGGTCACGGGTGGTGATGTGGGGATAGATGGCCAGCAGGCCAGTAGCACGCGATTGCGGCATAGGTGAGTTCACCCCTGGAGAGAGAGTCCCAGTAGGGAGTCTGGATAGGTTGATCTTGGTTTCGGTCCGCCGACGGCCCGGGTGTGGGCAGGTCAGGGACCTGACAGGGCAGGCGGATGGGGCTCGTCTGAGGTCTCGTGTCGCAGACACCCCCAGACGAGCCCCCGATGCCGCACCCGGCCGAGGCCCCGCACGAGCCAGCCGAACGGGCCAGCGGTACGAGACAGCGCCGGACGAGGCGGCCGGTCAGCGTTCGCGTTCGGCCATCCGCCGTTTCATCGCCGTGCGGGCCAGCTGCTGCATCGGCGGCTCGGTGGTGTCGGTGGTGTGCGCCGTGGCGCACTCGACCCGGATCGCGGTGGCCTCACCGACGACCGGGACCGGCGGGTTGGTGACGAAGGTAAAGCTGGGCAGCTCCCGGTTGCCGACCAGCAGCCGGGCGGCGGCGGTGTAGATGTCGAGGTGGGACAGGTCGTGCTCGTCCAGCTCGGGTTTGGTGTGCCGGGACAGCTCTCGCGCGTCGGCCGGGTCGACGTTGAAGTAGAGCTTGCTGCGCGCGTTGGCCGACACCGCCGCGGCGACGTCCTTCGGCAGCTGCGCCAGGTCCTGGTGGGCCAGGACGAGCCCGAGCCGGAACCCTCGCGCCTCGGCCAGCATGTCCCCGACGCTGCCGGGCAGAGTCAGGAAGTTCTGGCACTCGTCCACGTACAACGTGGCGTCTTTACGCTCGTCCTCGGGGATGTTCGCCCGTGCGATGGCGGCCTGCCAGACCTGCGCGACGATCAGCGAGCCGAGGATGCGGCTGGTCTCCTCGCCGAGGATGCCTTTCGGCAGCCGGCACAGCAGCACACCACCGTCGAGGATCTTGCTCATGTCGAACGAGCTGTGCGCGTTGCCGATCACGGACTTCACGAAGTCGCGCAACAGGAACGCCCGCAGCCTCGCCAACACCGGGGCGATGACCTGACCGCGGAACTGCTCGTTGATGCCGTCGTACCAGAGCCAGAACCCGCCGAGCCCGTCCGGATCATCCAAGCCGTGAGTGAACCTGGCCCGGAACTCCCGGTCCTGCAACAGCGACGGCACCAGGCTCAACGTCGGCTTCGCGTGCCGCATCAGCGTCAGGCACGCCACCCGCATGGTGTCGTCCATACGCGGACCCCACTGCCCCTGGAAGATCTTCGCGAAGATCCCGACCAGGTTGTCCACCGCCAGGTGCGGATCGCCACGGTCATCGAGCGGGTTGAAGCAACCAGGGTTCTCCTGATCCGGATCGATGATCACGATCCGTTTTGCGTGGGACGCGGGGAGCCGGTCGAGGATGTCGGTGATCAGGTCCCCGCGCGGGTCGATGACCACCGTGCCCCGCCCGGCCTTGATGTCGCCGAGGATCATGTTCAGCAGCAGCGTGGACTTGCCGACACCGGTCTTGCCGACCACATGTACGTGCTGGCGGGCGTCGGTGACGTTGAGGCCCACGCTGTGGTGGCCGATCTGCGAGCGGCCCAGCACCTTCACGCCGCGTCCACCGGCGGGTACCTGCACCGGCGCCGGCATCGCCTTGGCCCGAGCCCGGTCGAGGCCCGGCACGGCGAGATCCTGCGGCAGTGCCGCGAGGGCCGCGAGCTCCGGCACGGTGGCCAGGAACCCGCGCCGGAGCCTGCGCCCGGCCACGGTGGCGACCGGGGCGGGCATCTTCATGCGCCGTAGCCGGTTCGGGCCGGTGTAGGCGGCGGCTGCCGAGGCGATGGTGTGCCCGAGCCCGACGAGCCGCTCGTGGATCTGTTTGGCCCGATCGGCGTCCGGCGGGTTCTTGTCGACGTCGGCGGCGACCGCGAACCGGACGGCGATCTCGTAGTGCGGCACCTTGACCGCTTTGTCGACCAGCGTCCGGGCATCAGCGGTGGCGACCGGATCGCGCTCGGCCGTACGTGCCGCCGCACTGGACGCGGTGGTACGGGTGCGGGACGGGCCGGGGGTGAACACCTCCAGCATCCACAGCACCGGCTCGATGGCCAGCCGTGCCGCGCCGGATGCCGCGCGGCCTGCCATGTCGGGGCGACCGTTCGGCTGGCTACTGGCCGCCGCCGCCCGCCGGGCCGCCCGCACTCGACGCGCGGAGGCCGGGCGGGCGAGGACTTGGACGCAGGCGTGTTCACGGTGGTGCACTTCTGCTCCGGCGGCGAGCAGCGCCCGCAGCGGGTCGGCGTCGTGCTCGGTGCGCAGCGGCAGCACGTCGGTCTGCTGCGGCCAGTGCGCACCGCCGACCTCGTCGCCCACGGCGGCCGGGATCGGCGCTGTGGCGTCCTCGGTGGTCAGGGTCGCGGCAGGCCAGGCCGCGCGGACGGCAGCCTCGATCGCGCCGGGCGGTACGGTGCCGGGCACCCAGACGCGGATCGTCAGGGCGCGGCCGGTCCAGGTGTACTCCCAGCCGACGTGCGGGGTTCCATATATGCGCCGCCGCCACACGGACGGTGTCAGGACGCCGGTGAGGGTGGTCCAGAACGCGGCGGCCGATTCTGGCGTGACCTCGGGCGGGGCGGCGATGGTCAGCCACCGTGCCCCGGCTGCGAACCGCTTGTGCCGCCAGGCGAGGAGCTGGTCATGTCCGAAGACGGCAGCCACGATCGCGGCGGCGGCGATGAGCCCGAGCCACGGTCGTGCGGTGATCCAGTGCCAGAGGTCACCGGGCCAGGTCGGTGTGGTTGTCATTCGGTCTCACCGATCCCGGTGACGGCGATCTTGTGTTCGGCCGCCGACCCGACGCTGCGGAAGGGGATGCGGGAACGGCCTGCGACGAGCAGGCCCTCGCCGCGCGGTGCTGACAGCAGCAGCCGCGACTCACCGGCGGTCAGGGAGAACGCCTCGGACACCGCGTCGATGGACTGGGTGCTCTGCCGCATCAGGACTTGAGTCGCGGCGTTGGCGACCACGGCGAGGCCGAGATCGGTGGACAGCACGTCGGCGGCGTCCTGCGTGATGACGCACAGCCCGGCCGACCGCTTCCTGGCGGCCTTCGCCATCCGGAACAGGAACCGTGCGCCCTCACCGTCGCGCATGAGCAGCCAGGCTTCGTCGACGACGACGAGCTGCCGCCGCCGGCGGCCGCCGGTGGACGCAGTGTCGATGCCCGACCAGATCGAGTCGAGCGCCAGCAGCGTCCCGACCGTGCGCAGCTCGTCGGGCAGATGCCGCAGCGACCAGACCACGAGGTGTCCGCGCGGACTCGTGGTGGTCGGCCCATCGAACAGGCTGGCGAAGTTACCCCGGGTCCACGGGGCCAGACGCGCGGCCAGCTGCACGGCGGCCGGGTCATCGTCGGCGGCGAGGGTGTCGGCGAGGTCCCGCAGCAGCGGCGCGGGCTTGGTCCAGGTGGCCGGGTCGCCGTTGATCCCCGCCGCCGCGTAGGTGGCGGTGATCGCCCGGTCGAGGGCGGCCTTCTCGGCAGGTGGCGGTGTCGCGCCGACCATGACCGCGATCAACGTGTGCAGGTAAAGGCCGCGCCGGGTCAGGGTGTCGGCCCGGTTGTCGGTGGGCAGGTCGAGCGGGTTGACCCGCACGCCCGGCTGACCGAGCTGCACGACGGTGCCGCCGACGTGCTCGGCCAGCGGCGCGTACTCGTCCTCGGGGTCGATGACCGATACGCCGGTGCCCTGGTAGAGGTTGCGCAAGACCTCCAACTTGACGAAGTAGCTCTTGCCGGCCCCGGACCGGGCCAGGACGACCGAGTTGTGGTTGTCCTGACCCCACCGGTTCCAGACGACCACGCCGTTGGAGGTGGTGTTGACCCCGTACAGCACCCCCTCGGGTGGGGCGACGACGCCCGGCGCGGCGGCGGCGAGGTCGGCTGAGGCGAGCGGGAACGCCGCAGCGAGGGCGGTGGTGTCCAGGATGCGGCGCATTCTCAGCGGGTCCACACCGATCGGCAGGGTGGAGACCCAGCCCTGCTGGTGGCGGAACGTCGCCGGTTGCAGGTCGAGCAGCACGCTGGCTGCGGCGGACTTCACGCCCGCGGTGACGGTCCGCAGCTCCTCGAGGTCGCGTCCGTGGACGGTGACGTAGATGCCGGTGTCGAACAGCTTCGCCGCGCCCCGGGCGACGCGTTCGGCGAGGTCGGCGGCGTCGGCCGCCGCCGCGTCCACCGTCGGGTCACCCAACCGGCCCTGGTTGGCGTCGAGCCGCCGGGTCGATTCGAGGCGGGCGCGTTGCCGTTTGAGCATCGGCGCGGCCAGCTGCGCAGCGACCGGGTCCAAGTGCACGGCGACGTCTACGCGGCCGGGGTAGGACAGCAGCGGGTCCAGCCAGGCCGGGCCGACTTCGGCGGGATACCCGCACACGGCGTAGGTGGCGGCGTACCCGTCCCCGACCTGCACGTGCCACGGCGTGACCGACAGCGGGGGAGGGGGGGGGAGGGTCTCCCCCGGCCCAGCGGCCCTCTTTTTTTGTTTTCTGCCAGTCTCTTGGGGGTCTGTGGAGGGGGTTTGGGGGAGGGGGCAGGTCTTAGGGCGGGTAC
>NZ_JBVJIJ010000021.1:101824-258860 GCF_055586325.1 Dactylosporangium sp. NPDC051087
ACGCATACACAGAAATACTGCGCTAGGCACCCCTCCCCCCCCCCCCCCCCCCCCCCCCCCCCGACGCTCTTCTTCTTGGATTTCAGCAACTTCATGTGGGGCTCCGTAGGGTGATCGGGGCGCCGGGTACGGCTCGCGGGCCGGGCACCGCCGGTGAGAAGGGGTCGACCGCGTTGGCCAGCGCCGAGGTGACCGCCGGCCCATCGAGGGCTGTGGCCTCGACGCCGAGCCCGGTCAGGGCACGGACCGCGGTGTCGGCGACGTGCTCGCCGGTGACGACCGCGAGGACCTGACGACGCAACGGGTCGCGTTCGGCGTCGAGGTCGAGCAGGAATTCGGCGTAGTCGTCTGCGGCGGCCTGCAGCGCCGGATGCGGCAGGCGCGGCGCGTTGTCGGCGATTGCCTGCGCGTGGGCGGTCAGGTCGTGCCGCTGCGCGGCGACGACGATTTGCGCCGGACCGGTCAGCGAGTTGAGGAACCGGCCGAACCCGTCCAGCAGCGCGCTCTGTTCACTGCCGGTCCGCAGGTGAATGTTGGTGGTGCCGCAGGCGATGAGCACCTTCTTGCTGCCTTCGCTAGTCAGCAGTCCCGTCGCGCTGACGGAGGTGATTGGCGAGCGCAGCGGCGCCGGAATGCTTGGCTTGCCGGCCACGGCCGCTACCGAGGTGGCGCGAGCCGTGCCGGGTGTCAGGGTGCGCGGACTGCGGGACAAGGCGAGACCGTGCCGCAGCCATACGTCCAGCGGCAGGCCATCACGGCGGCCGAGCGCCACCACGACGGCGATGCAGAACACGACGATCCCGGCGACGATCCAGGCGACCGGTGGTAGCAGGTGCCCGAACGTGCGGTAAACGCCGAACCCGCCGAGGCCAACGCCACCGATGATGCCGAGCTGCCGGAACGTGAGCCCGAATGCGATGCGGTCTGCCTCGTTGACGTTGGCCGGAACCACGGCGCGAGGTGTGCTGTCGTCGTTGGTCATCGCCGACCTCGCACGACGCGGCCGAGCGGCAGACGGCTGGTGACGCTCTGGATCAGCACCGAGCGCAGGATGATCCCGGCGACGTTCGTCGTCTGGCCCTGTCGGATCGCGAACTTCCGCATCAAGCCGGGGATCTTGATCGTGGCCCACAGCAGCACGACGATGAGCAGCAGGTTCACCGCGTCCGAGCCGGGCAGCAGGAGCAGCGTGGGCAGGTTGGCATCTGGATCGGTGATCAGCTGGATGCCGGTGGAGAACGCGATTGCCTGCAACGTCGGGGTACCGAGGCAGCCCAGCAGGCTCCGCCACCACAGCTGCGCCGCCCCCTGCGTCCACGGCGTGCTGTAGCAGGCCATCGCGACCGGGGCGATCCCGGCGAGGATCACCAGGACGCCGACCCGCACGATCCAGCCGGTGACGAGGGTGTACATCAGGCAGACGATCAGCAGGCCGAGGATCAGGACGAGCACGCCGTTGGTCTGGTCGCTGATCGCGGCCGTGACCCGGGTGCGCGCCATGTTGGCTGCTTCCGTGGTCGGCGCGGCCGTGCCGACCATCGCCACGGTGAGACTGTTGGCGATCTCGATGATGACGGCGCACAGCGGCACGGCGAAGTTCGACAGGACCGCGCCGACCACCAGCCGGGGGACGAGGTCTTTGACGCCGTACCGCATCTCGACCGAGCCGCCGACCATCGTGGCGATGCCCACGGCGAGGATCGCCAGGATGTAGCAGGCGTTGACGACCAGCGTGGCTTTGCCAACGATCGTGGTCACCTGCGGCAGGACGGTGACGTCCGGGGACAGGAAGATGCTTGAGGTGAGGAAGGCCAGCAGCCCACCGAGCAGGTCCATCAACCGCTCGGTGAGCCAGCCGACCAGCCCGTTCATCAGCCAGTCGATCATGATGGATGGCCTCAGCCGCCGAGGATGCCCTGCAGCACCTGCAGGACCACCGGGGACAGGACCGCCAGCGCGTAGCCGATCAGCGCGGACTTGAAGTTGCCCTTGGCCTGTTCGACCCCTGCGGGGTCGCCTCCGGCTGCCATGTACCGCAGGCCGCCGATGACCAGGAACATCGTCGCGACGACCGCGATGATGCCCATCACCCACCCGGTGATGCCGGAGATGACCTCCGGGAGGGTTTTCGGGGCCGCCAGCGGCTGCGGTGCGGCAGCAGCGAGGTCGGCCAGGACGGAGAGAGTTGTGTGCATTGCGGCGCTCCACAAGGGATGTGGGGCCGCCGCGGTGGGGACAAGGCGAATGTCGGTTAGGTCCGGTGGGGGCGCTCCTCCCTTGCGTTGTCTGCGAAGGGATTGCGGTGTCAGTACGCCGCGCCTGCCGTGCCGGACCTGGTCTCGCCGGGTGTCCCCACCGGGCGGGCATGCCGTGGATGACATGCACCGCTCAGATCTCGGCTGTCAGGCGGGATGAACTCCGCTTGCATCTGTCACGAGCTGACAGCACCGGTCAGCGCGCGTGCGTTCGATGTGTCTGACAGCCCAGCGGGCAGCGGATACGGCGAAGGCCGCCCCGGCGGATGCCGGGGCGGCCTTCAGGGGTTGGGAACTGATCTGGCTATGCCGCGAGGGCGGTGGTGCGGCGTGCGGTGGCGCGGGCCGGTCCGGACAGGTCACCCCGCCGGACGGCGGCGGCCACAGCGCGCTCGGCACGGCGGCGGCGCATCCGCAACGACGAGGCGGTCACGCCCTGCTCGGCTGCCAGCTGCTCGATCAGCGCGTCACCGAACCGGGTCGCGCTGATCAGCTCGGCGGCCTCGGCGGAGATGACGCCGGCGGCGGCGGCCCGGCCGAGGAGCAGGTCCGGGTGCCCGTAGGGCAGTGACGGCAGCCGTGAGCCGCTGGTGAGGTCGAGCGGCAGCTCTTCGGTGTCGGTGCCCTTGACGACGGCGACCCCGGACCGCCACGCCGCCCAGCACATCCGCAGCCATAGCCGTGGCGGCTCCAGGTCCGCGGTGCGCAGGGCGTGGAGGAACCCGGCCAGGACTTCGGAGTCGACGTCGTCGGCGTGGCGGGTGTTGCCTCGGCTGACCTTGGCCGCGAGGTGGGTGAGGGCGGGCAGCGCCACGCCGATCGCGCCGACGACCCAGGCCGGTCCCCATTCCCGTGCGTGGTGGGCCAGCTGCCGCCAGAGCGCGTCGGTGGTGTCGCTGTCGTAGCGCTCGAACAGCAGCAGCTTGCGCAGTTCGTTGAGCGGCATCGTCCGGTCGGGCAGCCCCGGCACCGGGCGGGCGTCGAAGACCAGCGGAGCCGGTTCGCACGTCAGCAGCTCGAACGCCGTTTCGGCGGTGGTCAGCGCGGTGGTGGTGCCGTTCGGCCTCGCAGTGTTTGCCATGGTGAAGTCCCTTCGAGCAGGGCCTCCTCCGTGCGGAGGCCCCGGTGATCTCGATTGGGACATCGCGACCTGACACCACAAGCGGTTGTTGGATCTGCGCAGGTCGTGCCAGGTCGTGTCAGGGTTCGGTACTGCCAGACCGGCCCGGCACGGCTGTCAGACGGATGTAGCTGACCGGTGCTGTCAGGGCGGGGGCGGGTTCGATCGGCCTGACAGCGGCGCACTGTGCATCGTCAGTACGCCCGCCGGTCCGGGGGCCACGTGCCCATGACCAACCACACCCATTCCAGCGCGCCCGTCCCCGTGGGGGACGTGGTGCCCGGCGACCCGCCCGTGCCGATCACCGTCTGGCCGGTCCCTGCCCCGCGTGAGGACGAGACGATGTCCAACGGCATGGGCGTGCGCCTCGTGCACAACCTCACCCACCCGACCGACCTGGTCATCGACCTCACCGATGGGCCGCAGCTGGCCCGAGCCATCATCGCCGCCAGCCGCCGCAGTCACCTGCAGGCGGCCCGGCTGGTCGGCTGGGGCAAGGAGGCGGCGGCGCTGATCGTCACCGGCTGGCCCCTCGACGACGCCGGTACGCCGGCCGAGTTCTTCGCCCGTTGCCGCGCCAAGCTGCTGCCCGGCGGCTGCGTCGCGGTGCTGTTGGCCCACGGCGATCCGGTCCTGCCGGTCGACGTGGTCATCGCCGCGAAGCATGCGGGCTTGGCCTACCTGCAACACATCGTGGCGGCCGACCAGCCGCCGCAGCGCGGCCAGGTCACCAGTCTCGACATCCACACCGATGTGCTGATCGTGACCCGCAGCGCGACGGAGAGGGCAGGCGCCGATGACTGAGACCCTGCCGGTCACCTCCGTGTGGCTGACCTGCCAGCAGGCATCCCGCGACCAGCGGCGGGGCCGCTACGTGCCGGAGTCGTCCAGCCACCCGGGCAAGATGCTGCCGAACCTGGCGGCAAAGGCCATCAGCTCCTACACCGCGCCGGGGGATCTGGTCCTCGATCCGATGTGCGGGTCGGGCACCACACTGGTGGAGGCCATGCACCTCGGCCGGGAAGGGCTCGGCGTGGACATCGAACCGCGGTTCACCGCCTTGGCCTCAGCCAACGTGGCACTGGCTTCGTCGCAGGCCGCCGCCGGCACCGCGAAGGTCCTCACCGGCGACGCCACCCGGCTGCTCGACCTGGCGCCCGCATCCGCGGTCGGCAGAGTCGGCCTCGTGCTCACCTCCCCGCCGTACGGGCGCGGGACTCACGGGCTCGTCCGGGCGACGAGTACCGGGGTACGCAAGCGGGACCACCTCTATGGGGACCGGGAGCGGGGCAACCTCGCCTATGCGGGATGGTCCCGCTTGCTCGACGGGTTCGCCGAGATCCTCGCCGCCAGCTACCAGCTGCTGCGTCCCGGCGGGACCGTGGTCATCACCTGCCGTCCCGTCCGCCGCCAGCGGGACGATCTGATCGACCTGCCCGGCGAGCTGCTCGCCGTCGCACAGTCGGTGGGCCTGGTCCCGGTGGAGCGGTGCGCCGCCATGCTCGCGGCGGTCCGCGACGGACAGATCGTGCACCGGGCCAGCATGTTCGGGCTGATGGCGGTCCGTCGCGCTCGCGCCGAGGGCGTGCCGGTGCACCTCGTGGCACACGAGGACGTGCTGGTGCTGCGCCGCTGCTAGCCCGGCCGATGGCAGCAACCGCCGGAGCGCGGGCGGGCGAATAAGGCCACCCGCGCTCCGGCGGAAATCCGCAGCTCAGCGACACTTCTGACAGGCGACGCTCAGCGGTTGCTGACAGCGGTGTCGCTCGGCTCGCGGAGCCCGGCTCTGACAGGTCCTGCGTCTGACAGCTCAGCCGACGTGTCAGGCGCGCGGTCACGGGCGTGAGTCCCGCGACGATGATCGGGCGTGTGGCGTCCCGCAGACGCACACCGCAAACGGGACGCCCGCACCGGACGAGTCCCGCTGTCAGGTCCCGCTGCTCAACCGGGTAGCGGGACCTGACAGCGGTACCGTCCGGCGGCGCGGCCCGGCAGTCCCGCACCAGTCCCGCAGCCGCCGCCACCCGCCTCGGGACGCGTTGTCAGGACGCCGCGAGCTGCCTGTCAGGTCCCGCCAGACCGCCGAACCTGACAGGTCAGGCTCCGGGTGTCGCCGCGCGGCTAGCCTGAAGATTCTCCTTTTTTCCATGTGCTGCTGACCTGACGCCCCGCGACGGCATCGCGCCCACCCTTCCGGTCGGCCGCCGCCGCCACCATCAGCCCAGCGCACCCATACACACGCCCCTCGCCTGCAGGCGATCCCGGGGCGCGATACCTCCATACCGCAGGCGGCCACCAACCGGTGGCCGCCTTTCGCATGTCCATGGGAGGACAACATGCTCACAACCGCCTGGTACCTCACCGACGCCGACTGGTTCGGCCTCCTACCCGACGCCCCGCGCCTGGACGACGCCAGCCACGACCTCATCACTGGCATCGCCCGCCTGTTCGGCGACGAAGCCGGGTTCAGCCCCGCGCAGACCGCCGCCGCGACACACGTGATCCTGCTCGCCGTCGAGCACCTCGGCGACACCATCACCCACGCCGCCACCCAGCACGACCGGGCGGAACTGGCCAGGCTGCTGTGCGGCCTCAACCTCATCCAGGCCCACCTCGCCCAAACCATCCAGCGCATGGCCGAGTGCGTTGACGGCCGCGACCTCGGCGCGCTCGACACCGCGCCCGCCGCGGTCCTGCAAGCCCTCACCAACAGCCTCAGCACCGCCGGCGCGAACGGAGAGCTGACCGCCGGACACCTCAAAGAGGCACACCTGACCCTGCACGGGCTGAACAGGTAGCCCAACCCATCCCCGAGGCGCGTGATCCGGCGACGGACGCGCGCCTCCCTCTCGTCCAGGAGAACACCATGAGCCTGTACACCCTGACACCGAAACCCGGCAGCGAGCGCTACACGATCCAGGTCGGCTGGACCCCGCACTGCGCCTACTTCGCCACCGTCGTGGACTTCGACTGGGATCCGGTGACCGACCCGGGCAACGAACCCGACAGCGTCCAGCTGCGCGGCGACATCGCCGACCCCACCGACGTGCTCGCAGCCGTCGCGCCATACGCCGACATCCCGGACGGGCTCGCCGAGCAGCTGCGCGCCGACAAGGCCGCCCACCCACCGCGCCGGTAACGGCAGCGCCCACAACCCGCTCCGCTAACGCGCTAGCCACTTCGACGCATCACTGATCTCGGCCGTTGCCCGGCCGACCGCGCACACGCGCACCTTCCGGGCACGGCCGACAGCCGTGCCCGGATTCCCTCACACCACAGAGGAGGAATCCCATGCACGGCAACAGCTCCAGCGGCGCACGCCGCCGGCGCCCCGAAGTCTCCCCGCAGGTTCTCGCCCTGCTGCATCGCGCCCAGCGCGGCGACCGTGACGCCTTCGCCGAGCTCTACCTCACCTACCACGAGCCCGTCACCCGCTACGTCACCGTCCGCATGCGCGACCGCGACCGCGACGCCATCCCGGACCTCGTCCAGGAAGCGTTCGCCAGCGCCCTGGCCGAGCTGTCCACCGCGCTGCTCGACGTCCGCGGCTGGTTCATGATCCAGGCCGCGAAGGCGTGCATCCGCCACGACTGGTCACGCCGCCGCTACACCCGCGCCGCATACACCGTGCGCGACCACGCCGCCCGCGACACCGCGCCCCAGCTGGTCGCCGACCCGCCCGCCCGGCCCGGACACATCACGTTCGTGCACGCCATGGCCCGGCTCACCGCCGCCCAACGACGGGCGATCCAACTGCGCTACCTCGACGGCTACCCCCGCGACTCGGCGGCCCGCCTCATGGACCGCAGCCCGGAGGCGGTCCGGTGCCTGGAACGACGCGCCCTGCGCCGCATGCGGTCCGCATTGATGCCCGCTGCGGTGACGTCATGACCGGCCCAGCGATCGACGGCCAGGAGCTGCACCGGCTGTGCGTGTTCGAGCTGTCACTGACCTGCGGCCACCGCGTCACCCTTGCCGTGAACGGCTGGTACCCGGTATCCGTCGCCTGCTGCGACCGGCTCGGCGGCACGATCCTGCGCGGCAGCTACGTCCCGTACGCCTCCGACGTCGACTACGTCAGCGTCGTGTCTGAGGACTACGAGTACCGGCCCACCGGCAGCCCGCGTGAACCCAGCCAGCTGCTGGCCCGCCAATCCCGCGTCGACGAGCCCCATCGAGAAGCCACCGGCACGTGGAGCAGCGCCGGACGCCACCCCGCCCGAGTCGGGGCGGCCGACAGCCTCGACGGCACGACCGCGCCGGCCACGGCCCACTGACCCTCGCTCGAGGAAGCCGCCTGAACCAGGGGCGGCAGAAGCACAACAAACGGCCCGCCAAAGGCGGGCCGTCGTCGTATCCAAGACCCGGGACGCCACGCCTAGACAACGACAGCGTCCCGGGTCTCCATCGAAATGGAGTACCCAGTGTTCACCACGATCCTCGTGATCGCCACCATCGCCGCGGCGATCCTCGGCTACTGGCTCGGGCACCTCAGCGCCCGGCCAACCCTCACCCGCATGTACCGCGAGCTTGCCGACGCGGCCTGGCAGCTCGCCCACGACCCGCTCACCGGACTGTTCAACCGCACCGGGCTGCGCGCCGTCTACACCGGCCTCGCCACCGCACCCGAACCACAGCCGCTAATCGTCATGCTCCTGGACCTTGACGGGTTCAAAGAGGTCAACGACACCTACGGCCACGACGGCGGCGATGCGCTGCTCATGGAGGTCGCGGACCGAATCGGCCTGGTCGCCGAGATCAACGGCGGCACCGCCGCGCGGCTGTCCGGCGACGAGTTCGTCATCCTCCTGCCCGTCCGCGATCAGCAACTCGCCAGCCTCGCCGACGAGTTCGTCTCGGCGATCGGCCGGCCCGTCCAGCTCGACACCGCCAACGGGCCACGCCCGACCACCGTCAAGGCCAGCCTCGGCGTCGCTGTCATCGACAGCACCGACCACCTCGAAGACGTCGCCCTGCACCGGGCCGACACCGCCATGTACCACGCCAAGCACCAGGGCGGGAACCGGCACGTCACCTACGCGCCCGGCATGACCATGCCCGACCGGGCACGCCGTCGCGGACCCCGCCCGCGCGACCTGCGGCACAACCGCCCGGAGATGACCGCATGACCCCGGCCCGCGACGAGATGGCGTGCGCTGTGTGCTTCGTACCGCTCAACGTCTTCAACGGCGAGTACGGGCACCCCCTGCACTACCAGACCGACAGCCACCAACCCGTACCCGTGCCCGTCCGCAGTCTGGACACCGTGCGGCGCGTCTGCGACTTCTGCGGCGACCCGCAGTCCGCATGGTCGCTCACCGGCGGTAGCGTCGCCGTCCTCGGTGTCGGCGAGCAGCACGACCTACTGCAAGACCTCGGCGAAGTCTGGGCCGCGTGCGTCTCGTGCACGATCGACATCGAAGCAGGCCGCGACCACGCACCCGCCGAACGGGCCGCGCGCCGGGCGGGCCTGCACCGCGACGCCACAACCCGCGCCGCATACCAGGCGCTCCACGCCGGATTCCTCGGCGGACGGCGTCCCGGCCGAACGCTCATCACCACCACCCCATGGCCCGACCTCAGCCTCGCCGCCCGCGACCTGCCGCGCGTCCGTGACGGCCTCACCCGGTTCTGCCGAGGACCCCTCGGCCTGCCGGCAACAACGAGAGTCCCGCTGCTGCGGACCGACCTGGCCGACTCGCTCGACCGGGCACGCCTCTACTGGGTCGACAACGACTTCACCAATATGGCCGAAGCCGCCGCAGCCGACCTCCCAGCCGTAACCCTCACCCGCGACCTTGCACCGTGCGACGACGGACTGCTCCTCTGGTCCCGACCCGTCGCACCACGCGGCATCGCCGCCGCCAGCTGGTCACGCCACGACGACACCACCTGGATCGTCCTCTACCGGACCATCGGCGGCGGCCTACGAGACGAAGCCATGCAGGCACTCCGCGACGACGCAGGCTGGCTGGCCCCGACCCGCGAGCAAACCATCCAGGCAGGTCAGCACCTCAGCGGCGACGGGAGCCATCCGATCGCACCAGTCCTGGCAACGTGGCTCCTCATCGCCCAGGGCGCCGCCGAAGCCGAACCCGCGGCGATCGACAAGAACGTCCGCAAGAAGTACGAACGAGCGAAACGACCGCAGCCCGACGTGCGAATCGTTCACATCCGAACCCACCAGAAGGCGAACACCGGCGGCTCTCGAACGGCGACCAGCAGGGCGTACACCAGCCGAGTCTGGGTAACCGGCCACTGGCGCGACCAACCCTACGGCCCCGGCCGAGCACTACGCCGCCCCGTCTACATCCATCCCCACCTCCGAGGCCCCCAGGACGCAGAAATCAAACTCAGCACCACTGTGCGCATCCTCGGCAACCAGAAGCCGAGCGTCGCGCAAGAGGCCGACATCTAGGGCACCACGTGCGGCGGCGGAGTACCTCTGCCGCCGCACGTTCAGGTCCCGTTGGGCTCGCTCGTCACTTACTGTGAGCACGGGAATGCACCTATTGGTCGGCGCTTCGCGTGCCAAGGTTGGTAACCGCTCGTGAGCACGCACATCCTTACCCTTTCTGCGCTTCACGCCCGAGGGCACGAGCTTTAGGCAGGTAACGTTGAACGGTGACTGCATCGATTTCGGTCCCGGACGGCAGGGGCTACGAAGCTCTCGTCTTCGACTGGGACGGAACCCTGGTCGACTCGCGGGAAGTCTGCTTCCAGGCGCTCTCCCGCGCGATGCTCGACGCAGGCGGAGAGCTTGACCCGAACTGGTACTGGCCGCGTCACGCTATCGCTTCGCCAGACATGTTGATCGTCTGGGAGCAGGAGTTTGGTCCGCTGGCTCAGTCAATACCTGAGGTGATCGACAGAACTCGGCAGCATGTCATCGCCGCCGCCGGTGACTTGAGAGTCGTCGAGGCTATAGCCAGCGTCGCTCGCAAGGCCCACCAGCGGGGGCAGAGGCTCGCAATCGGATCGAACGCGGCGACCATTACCGTCGAGGCGGGTCTGCAAGCTACGGGTCTCTACGCACTCTTCGACGTAGTGGTGACTTGGAGTGATGTTGCGAGCGGACGCGGAAAGCCGGCACCAGACATCTTCCTGCTCGCTGCAAACAAGCTCAACGTTGATCCGAAACGATGCTTGGTTTATGAAGACGCCGACATCGGCGTAGCCGCCGCTATGGCCGCCGGTATGAGTGCCTACAACGTGCTTACAGGCATCTTGAAGACGCCGTTCGATGGCACCCTGACCGAAGACGCCCTGCTACCTGTGGCGTAGCCCACCTCCGCTGTGAGCGAACCAAGCTGCGGTCGATCCACGTATCCATCGCCCGCAACCATGTGGAACGCTAACGGGATGCGTTCCATGGGCGAGGTTCAGGCGGCCTACCGCGCCGACGACATCCGTGCAGCTGAACTGCCTGTTCTGGCCCGCGTGCCAGAAGGTGGCCTCATGGACAGGGCAGCGGCGGCGCTCGCATCGGTGTGCGTCACGGTGCTTCAAGAGCACACGCGGAGTGTCTACGGACGCCGAGCCGTTCTGCTCGTCGGCCGGGGCAACAACGGCGGCGACGCGCTCCTCGCTGGGGCAAGACTCCGTCGGCGGGGCGTCGACGTCGTGAGTGTGCTTGTTTCCAAGGATGTCTACGAACGTGGGCTGCTTGCGGTACGAGGTGTCGGCGGCCGTTTTATCGACGCTACGGAAAGTGACGGCGAAGCCGCAGCAATAAATTCCCTTGGAAAGGCAGACTTGGTCGTTGACGGAATTGTCGGCATTAGTGGAAGGCCAGGTCTTGTAGGCGCGGCAGAAAGACTAGTTGCCGCGATTCACCCGAAGTCAGTCGTAGTAGCTGTCGATATGCCCAGCGGAATAGATCCTGACTCGGGGGAACTCGCAGGCTCGCACGTTCGGGCAGATGTCACTGTCTCGTTCGGCGCTCTCAAACCGTGTCTTCTGCTGCCACCAGCAGCCCACATCGTAGGCAGAGTCGTTGACATCAGCGTCGGAATCGAAAGCGGACTTCCTTCGTTGCCCGCGGTTCGACGGCTGACAGAAAGCGGCGTGGCTTCGCGCTGGCCGATTCCCGCTCATGCCGGACACAAATACACGCGTGGGGTTCTCGGTGTGGTTGCAGGCTCTGACGCATATCCCGGTGCGGCGGTCCTAGCCGTGGCGGGCGCGCAACGAGCCGGGGTCGGTATCGTACGCTTCGTCGGGCCGCCGCAGGTTACCGATCATGTTTTGCGTGCCACACCTGAGGCGGTGCCAGGACAAGGCCGAGTACAGGCATGGCTGCTCGGCTCGGGCGTTGAATCAGACGCCGGCCAAGACAAAGCAATCGTGCGCGCCCTCGCCTCCGGCCTTCCGTGTGTAGTTGACGCGGGGGCGCTTAGTGAATGCGTCCGTCAGCGCTCCTCTGGCACACGTACCACCGCCGCCGACAACATCCTCCTTACACCGCATGCGGGGGAGGTCGCTCGAATGCTTGGCCAGCTGAACGTCGTGGTGGAAAGGAGCGAAGTCGAAGCGCGCCCAGCATTCTACGCATCGGAGCTTGCGATGCGAACCGACGCAACCGTTTTGCTGAAGGGGCCGACTACACTGATAGCTAGCCCAGACGGTCGGCTATCAAGCCAGAATGACGGTCCGCCATGGCTGGCAACTGCTGGCTCCGGCGACGTGCTCGCGGGTATCGCGGGCGCATTGATGGCGCAAGGCATTGGCGCTGCGGATGCGGGCGCGATGTCGGCGTACATCCACGGTCGGGCCGCCCAGCGCGCGTCAGCAGGTGGCCCGATCTCGGCTGGCGACGTGGCAAGCTCGCTGCCCTTAACGATCGCGTCGATCCTGAACTTGCATCGCTGAGCGCCTGGTCGGCACGGCCCTTCCTGGAGGAGTCCGCGCCGACCAGTTAGACGCGCACAAGCCCTACACGTTGAGCAAGACCCCGTACGTGTGTCCGCGCCCTGGCGCGATCGCGATAGATCAGCTCTCGAAGAAGCTCGCGAACAAGCGTGGAATCCCTGACCTCTTCCTCCGAGATCCTCTCGGCATCCAGAAGGACAAGGACGGCAGCCTCGTCCTCCCCTCGCCGAACATAGCCTCTCGCCGTGTTTATCAAAGCAGCAGCGCGTCGCTCGACACTGGGGATTCCTGAGATATCGAGGCGACTAGCGTACTCAACGACGTCATCCGGGCGGCCAAGTTCAGCCCTTATCGCAAGACCATGGATATCGACGTTGCCCCGACCGAACGCTGTCCACGGATCGTAGTGCGCGCCGATCGCCCGCGCTGCTTCGTCAGCGACTCGATGGAACGCCCAGGCGCGAGTGTCGTCGTCAGATTGCGCAGCACTGATGGACGCGGCGAGATGCAACATGCCGTAGTCCGCAAGCATCACCGGATCAGGGGCAGCGTCGTCCATGTAGGTCTTGAGCTCGTCGGCTGCAACCAGGCAAAGTCTCGTTGCCTCGTCTTGTTGACCGGCGCGACGGTAGGACGCCGACAAAGCCCACGCACCAAGGGCAATCAGGTGCGGATCGTCGGCCTCGCGGGCAGCCGTCATTGCTCGGTCAGCCGCAATCCAGGCTAGATCGGCGTCAGGAATGTGATGGAGCCACTGTCGGGTCACTTGATAGGCGCCGGCTAGATTTCTGGCGGCCGAGCGACGGTCCACGTCAGCTCGATAAGCTGCGGTCGCATCGACAACCAGACCAGGTATCACTCCTCCCAAGATGCTGTGGGCGGTCGGCGAACTGTGCCATACCGTCCACGCATCCGTGACCCGCTGCGTGAGGGCGGCCAGCGGAGGCACCGGAAGGCTGGACGTTTGCGGGACGGCCGCTCGCATGATCGCCTCGCGGACCGCCGACACTGCTTCGCTCGCCGGGCGAGGGCCAGGAGCAAGGTTGTCGACCGATCTGCCGATCAGATCCTCGATCGTGCACCCCAGGACTTGGGCAATCCTAAGGAGATCGGTCAGCCGCTCGGCATGCCGACGACCTTGTTCGACGGCGGAAATCCACTGGACTGACTTGCCGATTCGGCCAGCCAGATCTTGCTGGGTCACGTTCGCTGCACGGCGATGGGCGGCGATATTCGTGCCAATGCCTCGTATCAAGCTCGGGTCATCTGACATGTCACCACGATCCATGATGCCCACGATACGGACAGTGCTACAGCCGTGGTAGTTCGGGCGGGTGACCAATCCCTAGCGTCGGGTGACATAGATCGTCGTAGGACCCAACTGGTACCTACGGGCTGCCGCCCCGGCTGGACGCGATGGTGATCTCCGTCCGGCTGGGTGCAGCTCGCGTAGGAGGGACGTTATGCACTTCGACTCCACCGGTGTTGGCCTGAGTGGATCAGCGGGGGGTCCCGTCGGGCAGGTGATGACGTCTGATGCGGACGCTGGCGAGCTGGCAGCAGCGAGCACGACTCTCGCCGTCCACCGAGCCGATGCCAGCGGAATGTGTGCTGGTTGCCTCGATTTTGCGGCGAGGCTGTCGTGGTTCCCGTGCGAGTCCGCACGATGGGCGCTTGCCGTGCAAAGCGCACACGCACGCGACAAAGGCAACGGGTCATGAGTACCGTCAAACACATCGACGTTCTTTCGTCGCCATTAGAGCGGGCTGCCTGTCGAGTGCTCTTAATTGACGGCGCAGATTCGACTTGGAGTGTTGCGAAGCTCTCGCGCATGGTAGAAGGCTTGACGCCCAACCGGGCGCGCGCGATTCTACTGACCTTAATTGCCGAAGGGGCTGCTGACCTAGTTTACGGCCGAAACGTACTGACGGTTCGGCTGTCTCGAAGCGGCGTGGCCCTTCTGCCGCATCTTCTGAGTATGCGAGATTTGGAGGTAGGATAATGGCGACCATAAAGGCTCGCGCATCAGTTCCTACGCCACCTCGCCCCGGAGAGTTGCAAAACATTGTAGATGCGCATATCCAAAGTAATTCCGCAGGTCGGTGCCTTGCGTGTGGAGAAATGCAGCCCTGCCATCAGCTCAACCTCGCTTATGCAGGTTATGTGCTCGCCGGAGGGCTGCCTAGGAGGCAAAAGCGGACATGGCCGCTCGCTGCTCAGACTACGGGCGGCTCCTGGTTTGAGGACCAGTCGAAAGGCGACTAGAGCGGAAATAACCCGCCACCTCGGCGGCTCACCGCCGATCTCTCGCGCTGACGCTTTAGTAGCGTCCGAGCGCGCACCGAAAATTGCGGCATACGCGTCGAGTGCGGCGTCCGCATGCTCGTAACAAGCCGATACTGACGTGCGTCCGCACCTTTGGGTCGAGTTCGAGCGGGCGCAAGATTCGCGATCGACGGCACCTTCTGCGATGGCTCCTGTACTCGTTGAGCTTGTGATCCCAAGAGACCTCGGCCGCCGGTGACCGGTAGGGCGGAAGTTCGAAGTGCTACCGCTGTGGTAGTTCCAACTAGCGATGGCTCAGTAACTTCATGTCACATAGATGGTGCTCCGTATGCAGGGGATCTCCGAACGCCGTAGATGAGGAATGCTCGTTTAATCGCTCTCCAGGCTCCTAGAACGGCAATAACCATGAGCAAGCCCGAGCAATTCGTGTCGCCTAGTCCACCCGCGCGTGGTGCTCGGGATGCGGCGACGAGCGTGCCAGGCTGCGACCTGAACCACTGACGGACCGGCGTCGACCTGCCGTGGGCGACGTAGGTCGTCACAAGGAACAGAACAGGTGCACCGACCCGATCGAAGTAGAAGGAAGCTGCAAGTGGTCGATATGACAGTCACGCGTACCGAGGCGGATGACTCCGCCAAGCTTCGCGCCGCGCTGGTCGAAGAGCTGCGGACGCAAGGAAAGATCACCACCGCAGGCGTGGAGGCGGCCTTCCGCAAAGTGCCGCGCGAGCGATTCATGCCGACGGAAACCGAGCTCACGGACGCCTACGGATTCGACAGCTCAGTCGTGACGAAGCGCGACGAGCACCAGCGGGCGATGTCATCGGTGTCCGCGGCGTACATCCAGGCGGTGATGCTGGAGCAGGCCGAGCTGCGCCCTGGCATGACGGTGTTGGAGGTCGGCTCCGGCGGGCTGAACGCGGCGTACATCGCGGAAATCGTTGGACCAGACGGCCGCGTGGTTAGCGTCGACATCGACTCCGAGGTTGTCGACAGGGCCGCGACCATGCTCGATGCAACCGGCTACGGCGGGCGGGTCCGCGTGCTCGCGTCCGACGCCGAGCATGGTGTGGAGGACGAAGGGCCTTTCGACGCGATCCTCGTCACGGTCGGCGCGTGGGACGTCGCTCCTGCGTGGCTAGACCAGTTGCAGCCGGATGGGATGCTCGTCCTTCCGCTGATCATGAACAACGTCACGCGGGTCATCGGCCTTCGACGGGACGGTGACCATCTGGTCAGCACGTCCACGGAGGTGGCCGGGTTCGTTCCCATGCAGGGCGATGGAAGCCATGAGGACCGAGTGCTGCTGCTCCCGGATAGGGGCGGGAACAACCTCCGGCTGGCGTTCGACGTAGGCACCCCCGGGGATGTCCATCAACTCGATGGAGTCCTGGGCGCCGGCCGCACGGAGGTCTGGTCAGGCGTCACGATCGAGAACGGCGTTTCCTTCGCTGACCTGCATCTGTGGTTCGCGTGGTTCCTGCAAGGATTCTGCCGCTTCACCGCCGACCCGGGTACAGAGGTGGCGAACGAAAAGCGGTGGTTCCCGTTCGGCGTGGTGCGCGGAGCTGGGTTCGCCTACATGGCCCTGCGTCCCGCGCTGGAGGGCAAGGGGGCCGAGTTCGGCGCTCGTGCTTACGGGCGGGACGGGGAGCTGGCCGCCACCGCGATGGTCGAACAGGTACGAGCGTGGGATCGCCATGGCCGCCACGCCGAGCCCAGCTTCGGCTACTGGCCCAACACCAGCGACCGCTCGAGGATCCCTGCCGCCACGAGCGCCATGAACAAGACGCATGGCGTCGTCACGATCTCCTGGCCCGAAACCAGCTGACCTGCAGGTCGGCGTAAATCGGGTCAGGTAGGCAACAGCCCTTCTCGCTAAGGAGAGTGATGTCGATGCCGCCGACTGCGGTCCTCGACGACCCGAAGCTCGTCACCGAGGACGACTTCGAGCTGGACATGCGCGTGGTGGAAGCGACCACGCCGCTGGTGCAGATGATGTGCAGCACCAGCGACGGATGCGGACAGACGTGCGGCACCAGCGCGTGCAGCACTTCGTCGTACGACCCGGTCTGACCGGGTAGAGCGCCCCTCCAACCCTTCCAACCCCTACCGCCGCCGGCGCCCGGCACCTTCCCCCCGGTGCGGGCTCCGGCGGCCCCTCATCCATCCCGGAGGCATCCCGTGCCGACCGCACGTACGCAGTTCCGGACGGTCGGTCCCCTGCTGGTTCGAGCCAGCACCAGCCCAGGCGACATTGACCTCTCTTCGAATCTCGACGTCGCTCACGCGGATGGGCGTGAAGCCCTAAGCTGGCTGGCCGATCAATGGGCAAGGCCGCCGATCCGCGAAGCAATTTCCTTAGCCAGTCCATCCCTCGCAGCGCGAATCGTCCAACTCCTTGGTGCCCCGCCAAGTGCTGACCCGTCGGTCGCGCGACGCGCTGTCATAGCCCTTGCCTCGTACCTCCTCCGGTGGGAGCGCCGGACCACACCCTTCGGCATGTTTGCAGGTGTCACCTCCGCCACCGCTGGCGACGCGAGTGCGAAGTTTGGCAACCGTCATCACGCCATCGCCCGTGCTGACGGTGCCTGGCTCGCAACGGTCATCGGAATCTTGGAACAGGATGATGACTTGCTACGTAGGCTCTGCGTGGTCGCCGACAGCGCCGCGTTCGTCCGTGACGGGCGGATCATCATCGCCGAGCGGCCGGTCCCCGGCGCACGATCGCCGGGACCACCGCGCGAGACGTCCACAAAGCTGACTCCTGCCGTGAGGCTCGTACTGGGGCAGGCTGCCCAGCCCACATCGTTCGAAGGACTGGTCGTCCGCATCGCCGCCGTCGCGACCAACGTCGAACCGGCGAAGATCGAACTGATGTTGAAGCAGCTGGTCGATAGCGGACACTTGATCACCAGCTTGCGGCCTCCAACGACCGCAGTCGACGGCCTTAGCCATGTTCTCCAGGCCCTCGATGCTGCCGGAGCCGCCGAAGTGCGTTCAGTTGTGCCAACGGTTGACAGTCTTCGCGCCATCCATCAGCAGCTACAGCGACACAACGCCGATGCTGAGGCGGACGAGGCCGCTCATCTACGGACCACAGTCACCGAGACGATGGCCGGCCTCATCCGCACCGCAGAGCACCAACTCATCATCGACCTTCAGCTCGACGCGCAGATCACCGTCCCGCAGCAGGTGCTGAACGAGGTCGAGCGGACAGCGGAGGTCCTGTTGCGGCTGACCACCCAGCCGTTCGGCTCCGTCGCATGGTTGGACTACCACGCTCGGTTCCGTGATCGATACGGCCCCGGCACGCTTGTTGCCGTCCGCGAACTGGTAGCGGATTCTGGCCTTGGCTACCCGACTGGATTCCTCGGCGCGCAGCGAGCAAGGCCCGCATGGCGAGTGTTGACTGAACGCGACGTTCGGCTCATGGCGTTGATTCAGGGCGCAGTCCTTGACGGCACGAATGAGATCGATCTTACGGACGCCGATGTCGAGGCGCTCTCCATTGGTGACCACAGCACGCTTATTCCGCCGCCGCGAGTCGAGCTGGGCTTCGCCGTCTACGCGTGCGATGCGGATCAGCTGGACGCCGGTGACTTTCTTCTACAGGTCACAGGAGCGCCGCGTACACCAACGAGCATGGCCGGCCGTTTCGCCTACCTGCTCGGCCCAGACGTTCAAGAGCGGCTTACCGATTCCCTCATGGACCACGCGGGAGAGGATTCGCTGACCGTTCAAATGTCGTTTCCAGCCCGGCGTGTGCACAACGACAACGTGATTCGCGTCGGCAAATTGCTGCCGAACGTTGTGTCTTTGTCCGAGCATCAGGGTTCCGACGTGGTGACGGTAGATGACTTGGCGGTCACCGCGGACGCCGAGCAGATGTTCCTCGTCCACCTGCCGACCGGCCGCCGCGTGAACCCAATCATTCCCCACGCGCTCGACACCGTAGTGCAGACCCCACCTCTGGCCCGGTTCGTTGCCGAGGTCGCGGAAGCCCGTAGCGCCATCTACGGCCCGTTTGACTATGGCGCAGCAGCTCGAAACCTGCCCTTCATTCCCCGCATCCGGTACCGGCGCACGATACTCACTCCTGCACGCTGGCTCCTGACCCTCCGCGACATTGCCAATGGAAATCAAGGCCGGTGGTCGGCAGACTTGCACGCCTGGCGAAGCCGCTGGAACGTGCCCGCTCGCGTGGTTGCGTGCTACGGCGAACTACGTCAGCCTCTCGACTTGGACCAAGCGTTGGACGTGGAACTTCTCCGGACCCGGCTAGCGCGCACGGGGCAAATCGAACTTCGTGAGGACGCACCTGTAGGCGGCATCGGGTGGACTGGTCGTCCGACTGAGTTCCTAACCGCATTGGCCCCGATTGCTCGTGGACCACGAAAGCTACCCATCACCGGCCCACCGGGCGACACCATGCGTCCCGGTTCAGCCACCATCGTGCACGCTCAACTGATCGGAAACCCGGCCCGGTTCGACGGTCTTCTTCGTGAACAGTTACCGGCCCTCGCCCACAGCCTCGGAACCCTCGGCATGAGGCACTGGTGGTTCCGACGCCACCGCGACCTGATCCGCACGGAGGCAGATCACTCCCTGTCGCTCTTCTACTCGCTAGACGACTCCTCCGATTACGCACCGGTCGCCACAGAGCTGGCGGAGTTCTCCGCCGGCCTGGCGACGAACGGCCTCCCTGCCGAACTCGTGCTCGCCACGTACTACCAGCATCCAGCCCGCTACGGTTACGGTGCGGCGCAGCAAGCGGCAGAACGAGTTTTCGCCGCAGACACTACGGCGGCCATCTGCCAGCTCCGCGCCGCCGAAGAGGCAGACCTGCCCCTACAAGCCTTCGCGGCGGCGTCAATGGCACAGCTTGCTGGCGCGTTCGCCCACGAGCCGGGAAGCGGATATCGCGACTTGCTTGCCTGCCTCCAGCACGTCACCGAGCACGCCGACCGAACCCTCACCGACATGGCCCGCCGGTTGGCCGACACATCGGGAGATCACCACCATCTACGCGCACTGCCGGGCGGGAACGCGGTCGCCGACGCCTGGAACCGCCGCGACCAAGCATTAGAGGAGTACCACGCCAGCCTCCTGCCGCAGCGCGATCCCATCACGGTTCTCCGAACCCTGCTGCACGAGCATCATATGCGCGCTGTCGGCGTTGACCCTGAAACAGAACGCCAGACTAATCACGCGGCCCGAGCTGCCGCGATGCTACGTCTCGCTCGGAACGGCTCGCTGTGAACGGCGACGGTGTCGCAGTCGCTCTGCAGCCGGATGAAGCTCGCGCGCAATCTCTCGCCACCGGCGCAGTGGGCGCTGCGTTGCTGGCTGCCGAGCGAGCACTCAATGGCACGGGCGAATGGTCAGACAGCCACCGAGCTGTGAAAGCGGCGACGAGCGGCCCGGTCGACGCTGGCGCGCACACTGGGCTCTACTACGGTGCCCCCGCACTCTTGTTACTGCTCCATGCAGCGACCGCTGATGGACAAGACCGGTACAGTGCGGCACGGACCGTCCTTGCCCGGCATGTCCGGCGCCTCGTGCAGGAACGCCTTACCGCTGCGGAGGACCGCCGGAGCCATCGCCGGCACACGGCCTTCGCCGAATACGACCTCTTTTACGGACTCACGGGCCTCGGAGCGCTGCTGCTTCGTTGTATGCCCGACAGCGACGAGTTCGCCGATGTTCTTGCGTACATCGTCCGGCTGACCGAGCCTTGGTCTGATGAAGTGCAAACCCTTCCGGGCTGGTGGGTCGAGCACGATCCCGATTCGATCCTGCCTACTCCTGGAGGCCACGCAAACCTCGGTATGGCGCACGGCGCAGCCGGACTTCTGGCGCTCCTCTCCCTAGCGGCCAGGCACGGTCACCGGGTCGAGGGTCACTTCACGGCCATTGATCGTCTTTGCACGTGGTTCGACCGCTGGCAGCAAGGAACGCCAACTGACCCGTGGTGGCCCCAATGGGTTACTCGCGATGAACTTCGCGGCGGTCGTGTCATTCATTCCGTCCGCGGCAGGCCCTCGTGGTGCTACGGCACCCCTGGAATCGCCCGTGCTCTCCAACTCGCGGGTATCGCAACCGGTCAGTTAGCGCGTCAGGCGGCAGCCGAGCAGGCGCTCGCATCGTGCATGACTGAGCCGAACCTGGGCCGTCTCGCCGAATCAGGCATATGTCACGGTCTGGCTGGGCTATATCAGACCGCGTTCCGGGCAACTGCCGATGCTCACACCCCGCTTATCGGTGAGCAGCTACCGCAGCTTGCCTCGTCTTTGACCACCCATGCCTCTAGCGCCGATAGCGACGGATTCCTGATCGGCAGCACTGGACGTGCGCTCGCCCTAGAGACGGCTGCCTCTACTACTCCGCCGCTGACCAGGTGGGACACATGCATGCTGATCGCCTGAGTCACCGTGCCGAGTCGATCGCCGCTTTAGTCGAGATCGTCATCGCCGGCGCGGCACTCGACAAGACCGCTAACGAGGCGGGTATCGCCGCTCCTGACCTCGAAACCGCCTTGCGCACCTACCGAGCGGCTGGCCTAGCGGCACTCCGACACACCCAGGACATCACTTGGTTTCATGCACGTGTCATACCCAATGACTGGAAGGGTGCCGAAGCAGCCTTCAGTGCTCGAATCGGTCCCCGCCTCGATCAGCTGGAGGCGGGCCGTGCGGCGTGGTGGTTCCTTCGCAAATTTCCGCACTGGCGTCTTCGCATTCGGGCCAACGACCGAGCCGCCGTCAAAGCCGCACTCGACGAACTCGTCGTCTCCGGCGAGATCGCAGGGTGGGAGCCTGGTATCTACGAGCCCGAGCTGGCGGCCCTCGGCGGGCCGACCGCCATGACGATCGTTCATGAGCTCTTCTGCGCCGATAGCCGCGGTGTCCTGAAGTACGCCAGCTTGGATCCACCGCCGATTGGGCGCCGAGAACTCTCCTTAATCCATATCCGGACCCTCCAGCAGTATGCGGGACTGGACTGGTACGAAGCTGCCGACGTGTTCGATCAGCTGGCTCGGAAGCGGCCCACACCATCTGAAGCTGATATGCCTCGTATCGAATATCTTGCCGACCAGATGCGGCCACTCCTTGCGCTGCCCGACGATGCCCGTGCAGAGTTGTTCAACCCCAGCGGCCCATTGGCCGCCGCTGCTGTCTGGAACGACGCGTACGCCAGGGCAGGTCAACAGCTTGCTGAGGCAGCGATGCGTGATCGCCTTGAGCGCGGGTTAAGGGCCACGATCTCCCAAATCTTGATCTTTAACTGGAACCGCCTCGACCTGGCGGCGCATACCCAAGCCATCGTTGCCACAGCCGCGAGAACCGCCATCCTTCCTCGGAGTTGACCATGGATAACGCTACCTTTGCAGCGGTCGTCCGACGGTTCCCTCTATTGGGCCGTCCGCGCCCCGACTGCCCTGCGCTACCTCTCCGGATCAAAGAAGTCGCCGACGCGGCGGACAAGGCTCTCGAAAAGCGCGAACATGGTATGGCCGACGCTGCTCACGTGCTCAACAAGGCCGCGCTTATAGCTAGCGATGCAGGAATGGCAGATTTTGCTGAACGCCTCTGCTGGAGGCATATCGACATTTACCTCAACAGTGGTCGACCGCTGACCATCCTAGAGGCTCGGTACATGCTTGAGCCGGTACTTAACTTAGCCCGCCTTCAGATACGAGCAGACCAAGGCAACACCGCCCTTGGTCTGCTCGTATCTATGTACGAGGCGACCACCGGCCGGGTTGACCTCGACTTGGGTGGCCGTACCCTGCCAATCGCCACACTAATCGGTGAACAGGCGGAGCGGCGCAAGCTGCGTGAGTGGTCCTGGCTACAACTGTTGGGAGAAGGAATTCGCGCTTTGGCGTTGGCTAATCGTTGGCCGGAGGCAGCTAACCATGCCCGCGCCTACAATGGCATCGGCGACCATCTGATGGAAGGCCGCCAAGCCCTGATCATCGCCGAGTGTTCCCAAGGGCGCTATTCAGACGGGCGTAGAATACTGGCAGAGACGGTGCTTACTGAGCCGTGGGAACAGCAGGTTGCAGCCTGCCTATATTTGCTGTGTATGGAGCCGGGCAGTACGACGGCCTTCCACCTCCTTGCTACAGCAGTTCGGCAGCTAGACACCCCGAGCGCTGCGACCAACTATGCCTCATATCGCGTTCGGCTTGGCCTCACCGTCGCGGTCCTTGCGAGGGTCATACGACCGGATTCTGTTCCACATCTGCTGCAACGCGTAGCACAGATCGCTTTTAATAGTGCTGACGGCTATGCCGCCCGTGACATGCTCGGCGCTGGCGACCTGCTCGGACACCTCGACCAGAACGAGACTGATGGACTACGGCGAGTCGTGGAACAGGCTGGTTTAGGACTTGGTCAGCTGCCGGCAGCTGACGTGAGTGACATTACCAAAACAGTCGACACGGCAGCCACGGTGCTCAACATTGCACTGAAGGCAGTGCGTATAAGCCAATGAATTACACCGCAGTGCGATGGGCGATGTTCTCGGTAATGATCGATTCGCCCGATAAGGAGTGGACGGTCGCGAGCCTCGCAATCGCGCTCGGGTCGGCCGAATCAGGGAGCGTTTTAGGCGCTCGAAGGAACGCTATTGGTGACACTTTAAATCTATTGCTGGCACATGGTCTAGTTACCTCCGTGCCGTTCCAGCGGGCTTTCACCGTGCGACTGACCCCTGCTGGCATTGAGCAACTCCAGAGGTTTATACGACTTTGGTCGAGCAATGAGCGGTCCCGACGAATGCGGACGGCAGATGCCGAAGGCGAAGTTGGTGGATGCGCCGCTCAGGAATGACGCTATCGCGTGGAGTAGAGGCGTTCTATACTCCCTTTTCTTCGTCGCCCCAAAGCCCGTTACGTGCCGCCAATCTGTAAGGCGGTCCCGGAATGGCGCCCCCTTGCGGCTGGCGAGGACGAACCCGCTCAGCACCCTTTGAGACAGGAGATCAATGAGGATCAAGCACGTTCCCGAGAAGATACGGCGGCTTTCCGTCTGCGCCGTGCTCGTAGCAACGGCGACAGCATGTGCCGCTCCGAACGGACCGTCCACGGGCGCTCCAGCATCTCCGATCACGACCTCGTATGCGACCGCGCCGACGACACCCCGGGCCGTGACCGCGCCTTGCCTCTCGCCCCTTGTCGATGCCGTCGCAGACCTGGCTCCAGAGTCCGGGCGACCGACCGGTGGCTTCGAATTCGTTTCAGTGAAGGGCTGGTACGCCGATGACACCCTCGTTCCCGGCGGCAGAAGCTCGCGCGTCATACGTCAGGAAGCGCGCCGAAGCTGGCGAGCCGTCGACGGCTCAGGTCGTCTTCTCTCCATCTCGCCTGATGGTGGTCAGTCGGACACGAAGCTGCCGCCGGGTGGGCTGACCGCCACCCTGCCGGAGCCGATGACAACCGATCTCGACGCAATCGCCGAGCACCTCTCGGCAGCAACACCGCGAGAGAATGGCCCGTACTGGATAATCTCAGGCGTTGTCGATGTCTACCTTCGTCAGGTACCCCCACCGCCCTTGCGAGCGGCGATTCTACGGCTGCTTTCAGTTTCGGATGGCGTCACCTGCCAGGGAGCCGTGAAGGACCGGGCGGGTCGAGTGGGGACGGCAGTTTCCGTCGAGCATGACCAGGTTCGCTACGCCGTGATCTTCGCAGCGGACGGCTGGCCTCTCGCGGCCTCGGAGGAGCAGATCGGACCGCCTCCCGGCATGCCGCGCAACGCGGAAAGAACCCGCTCGTATCAGCTGTTCCTCACGCATGTGTTTACCGCCGATATGGACAACCCGGAGGTTCTGACATGACCGGTCGTCGGCCTAGATCTACGAACCTTCGCCTTCGGGTCTTAGTCGTGACCGCGGGCGCCGCCGTCATGGCCGTCAGCGCTTGCGCGGCACCGGCCCCCTCAACGACGACATCTGCCCCTGCCACGAGTCCAAGCGCTCGACCGAGCCCGTCGATGGGACCCGAAGTCCCCGCCAGGGCGCTCCTGGTCGAGATGGCCACGCGCATTGCCGACACGCCGGCCGACGAGACGACCGGTGACTACCTCCACACCACCCAAGTCAACGTCTACCGCGACTTCAAATACCCGCGGCCTGCGAACGGCGCGGACGACCCACTGCTCGTCACGCTTCATCAGCTTTGGCGCTCGCCGGATGGCAGCAAGGGTCGGCAACTGTCCGCACAGTTCGACAGCGGTGGATGCACTCCCGGAGACGACTCGACTTGGAATGACAGACGGTACCGGGAGACGTTCCGGCCACACATACAAGCAGATATGGACTCGAAGCGGTTCCGGGAGGTCCTGCTTTCCGGAGCAGGACCAGGGCCGACCGGGCCGATCGACATACTCGCTGGCGTCGCCGGCATCTTCGAGCAAGACGTTGTCGACAAGCCCGCACGAGCAGCGATACTGCGGATCCTGGCCGAACAGCCTGGCCTCGTCACCCGCGAGGGTGCGACCGACCAGCTGGGGCGTGCCGGTGTTCTCGTCACTCTGCCATACACCGACTCTGAAGGCGTCAAATCCCGATATCACCTCGTCATCCAGCCGACCACGGGACAGCTGCTGTCCACCTACCAGACGCTGGTCGCGCTGCCTGCCACCTTCGACCCCCGTCTCGGGCCAGACCCCGCCGCTGGGATCATCGCCAGCTACGACGGGGCGCGTATCTTCCTCGATGGTCGCTACGCCGATCTCGAAACCGACACCACCGGGGTCGGCTGCGGATGTCGCTACTCCGACGCCGTGCGGGAGCTCGTGAAGACCCTGGCGAACTCGCCGCCCCTCCCCGCCCTCTCTTCAGCCGAAACCAGCACCAAACCCTGAGGGCTCGACCGCCGACTCCTGCCCCATGGCGCCCGGGTGCAAAGCAAGAAAATCGCCGGGACTGGCTGATGCAGACGAGGCATCAGTCAGTCCCGGCGACTAGCGTTCGGTACGTACGGGCTCAGATCCGCCGTCGCCGGATGGCAGAAACGGTGACGGACGGCCCCTGAGCTGCGGGAATGCGGTTCGGGTTCTGCCACATCGGGTCCACTCCATCAATCGGCGGACCCTGCTCACGGCGGGTCCGCCGTTTTGCGTTGGTGATGTCGTCATTCCCCGCGCACCGGCTTCGCCGGTGCTCCTCGGTGGGGGAGCTTCGCTCCACCCACACCCCCTCAAGACCGTCTCGGGGTGCTCTGGGTCGCGTCGGTGCTCTTTTCTCGTTGTGGCGTTGGTACGACTGAGTCCGCGGCCCGCTCCGTGCCCTCAAGGCCGTGGCCCCGGCCGACTCGTTGCGTTGAGTTGAGTGCTCTTGTCTCGCTGTGGCGCTGGTACGCCTGAGTCTGCGGCCCGCTCTGTGCCCTCAAGGCCGTGGCCCCGGCCGACTCGTTGCGTTGGGTGCTCTTTTCTCGCTGCGGCGTTGGTACGTCTGAAGTCGCAGCCCGCTGCGCGCCCACTCACGACCGTGGTCTGGCCGGCTTGTTGCGTTGGGTGCTCTTGTCTTGCTGCGGCGTTGGTACGTCTGGGTCCGCGGCCCGTTCCATGCCCCCTCAAGACCGTGGCCTGGCCGACCGCCGGAGCGGACTCCGTGGCCGCGTCTTGAGCGGAACCGTCCCGGCTGCGGCCGTGCCTGTCTCGTAGACCTGGTGTCCGTTGTCCGGGGCGGTGCTGGTTCTGTCAGGGGGTGAGCTGCCAGAGGGCGCTGACCGGGACGGCGCGGAGGTTGGGGCCGAAGGGGAGGGTGGCGGTGCCGGTGTAGAGGACGATGCCGACGATGAAGTCGTCGCCGAGTTTGGTGGCGAGGCGGCGCAGGCCGGTGAAGTCGTCCGGCCTGACGGTGGAGGAGGCCTTGACCTCGATGCCGACGACCTGGCCGCGGCGGTTCTCAAGGACGGCGTCCACTTCGGCCTTGCTCTGGTCGCGGTAGTGGTGGAGGTCGGCGAGCTCCTCGGACCAGGTGAGCTGGCGGGCCAGCTCGGACAGGACGAATCCCTCCAGGAGCGGGCCGAAGGGCATGCCCGGGCGGCGCAGGGCGTGGGCGTCCAGGGCGAGGAGGCGGGCCGCGATGCCGGAGTCGACGAAGACGAGCTTGGCCGACCGGGTCGCCCTGGTGCCGAGGTTGCGGGACCAGCCCGGCACCCGCTTGATGAGGAACACCTCCTCCAGGAGGCTCATGTAGCGGGCGATGGTCGGCCTGGACAGCTGCAGCTCCGACTCGAGGCTGCCCGGGGCGACGAGGGTGCCGGAGCGGGCGGCGAGCAGCCGGATGAGGGTGGTGAGCTGCGGGGCCCGCTCGATCTCGGCGAGCTGGCGCACCTCGCGGTCGATGAGGTTCTGCACGTAGGAGTCGAAGAACCGGCCCCGGCGGCGGGGGTCGGTGCGGGACACCGCCTCGGGCAGGCCGCCGCGGACGATCCGGTCGGCGTAGTCGGCGCGGGTCAGCTCCGACTCGTGGCGCAGTGCGGGGCCGAGGCGGAAGGCGGCGTCGACGAACCCGTCGGGTGTGCTGTCGATCTCGCCCTGGGAGAACGGCCAGAGCTCGATGGTCTCCATGCGGCCGGGCAGGGTGTCGGGCAGGTCGCGGAGCGCGAGCAGCTGGGACGAGCCGGTCAGCAGGAAGCGGCCCGGGCGCGGGTCGGCGTCGACGGTGGCCTTGATGGCCAGGAGCAGGTCCGGCGCGCGCTGGATCTCGTCGATGACGGTGAGGCCGTCGAACGCGACGAACCCGACCGGGTCGGCGAGGGCGGACTGCCGGTCCTGGGGCAGGTCGAGGTCGCGCCACTCGGCGGCCCGGGCGCCGGCCACGGCGCGGACCAGTGTGCTCTTGCCGGCCTGGCGGGCGCCGTTGACCAGCACCACCCGCGTGTCGGCCAGGGCGTCGGCGACGGCGGCGGTGGCGCGCCGTGGGGTGAACGACGAGACCGGCATCCGTCCACGCTAGCAGCAGACTTTCGATCTGCGCACAGGTTGGCTTTCGTTTTGCGTCAAGGTTCGCCTTCGTTCCGCGCGCTGCGGTACGGCGTCCAGCGGGTCGGCGGCGAGCGGCCGGACGGTGTGGTGCGGCGGCGGGTGGCCAGGTGGGACCGGCCGTTCAGGCGTCGATGGGTGCCGACCGGAGGGAAATCCGCGCGAGAGCGCCGGGGCCGTTCAGAGCTCGAATAGCATGGCGACTCTCCAAGCGGCGGGATCATTGATGTTGCTGAGCATGACGGTGGTCGACGCGGACACCGGGGCGAGCACCGATGTTGAGGTCACGGCCGAGCCAGGCAGTGACGTGGCGGCGTTGCTGCGGGTGCTGCCGGGGGTCGGCGGGCGGCCGTGCCACGTCGATGGCGTGCCTCTGCAGGGCGGCACGATCGCGGAGAGCCCGATCGTGGCCGGGGCCGTCATCACCGTCGGGGGGACCGTGCCGCGGCAGCGGCGGCCCGAGGCGGGGGACGGGACCGTCGGGGTGCTGCGCGCGATGGCGGGGCCCGACGCCGGGCTGGCCGTGCGCCTCGGGCCGGGACGGCACGCGGTGGGTCGGGACCCGCGGTGGGCGGTGCCGCTCACGGACGAGGAGGCGTCCCGCACGCACGCGTACCTCGAGGTGTACGACGACGGCCGGGCCACCCTGCACGACCAGAACTCGATGAACGGCACCAAGGTCGACGGCAGGAAGGCCGGGGATCCGCTGCCGGTGACCGCGCAGAGCACGCTGACGCTCGCCAGGAACACGCTGCGGTGGGAGCCGGCCCAGAGCCGCCCGATCGTCACGAGGAGCCCCGACGGCCGGTTGGAGTTCGACCGCGGGTACGACTCCATGCCCGCCGTGGTGCCGGTGGAGGTGACGCTCCCGCAGTACGACGACACCCCGCGCAACCTGACCATGCTGCTGGTCACCGGTGGCGCGCCGATCGTGCTCGGCGTCGTGCTCGCCGTGGTGATGCGGCAGCCGACGATGCTGCTGTTCATGCTGCTCGGGCCGTTCTCCGCGGGGGCGAGCTATTTCGTCGACGGGCGGCAGCGCAAGGCGCGCGTCGCCACGTTCGAGAAGGGGCGGGCCGAGGCCCTCGACCGGTTCGCGGCGGCGGTGTCGGCGCAGGAGCGGCTGCGCCACCTGCACGCGCCCGGGCCCGCCGAGCTGCTCCAGGTCGCCACCCGGGCCCGGCGCGGGCTGTGGCCCCGGCACAGCTCGTCGGACGACGGGTTGCGGCTGCGGGTCGGGGTCGCCGACCAGCCCGCCGCGCTGCTGCTGCGCGGCGAGCCGTGGCCGGGGTTCGAGACGCCGGTGCTGCGTGCCGTGCCGGTCACCGTCGACCTGCGCGAGACCGGGGTGCTCGGGGTCGTCGGGCCGCCCGCGCTGACCGACGGCCTCGTCCGCTGGCTGCTGCTGCAGCTGGCGACCCTGCGCGCCCCCGACGACCTGCGGCTGGTCGTGGTGACCGCGCGGGACGACGCCGGGCTCGCCTGGACACGGTGGCTGCCGCACCTGGAGGCCGCCGAGGCCGCCGGGGTGCCGTGCTGGGTCGGCAACACCGCGGCGACCCGGGCCGCCCGCGTCGACGAGCTGCACGAGCTCGTCCAGCAGCGGGTGCAGGAGCGCGGCATGTCCTCGATGCGCTTCACCGACGAGGTCGTCGTGCTGCTCGACGGTGCGCTCGCGATGCGGCAGCTGACCGGCATGGGCGAGGTCCTGCGCGATGGCCCGGGCGTCGGCGTGTACGCCGTGTGCGTCGACCGTCAGGACATGAACGAGTGCCACGGCGTCGTCGCCGTCCAGGACGACCGGACGGTCCGGCTCGTCCGCAGCCGCAGCGACCACCCGGTCGAGGCGCGGCCCGACGCGGTGACCGCCGAGGCGGCCCGCGACGCCGCCCGGGCCCTCGCGCCGATGCGTGACCGGCTGAGCCTCGGCGCGACGCAGCGCTCGGTGCCCTACCCGGTGCGGCTGCTCGACCTGTTCCCCGGCGACCTCACCACCGCCGACGGGGTCGTGCACGCCTGGCAGAGCGACCCCGGCCCGACCACCCGGATCGTGCTCGGCGCCGACGCGTCCGGGCCGGTGACGATCGACATCGACCAGCAGGGCCCGCACACGATGCTCGCCGGGGCGACCGGCGCCGGCAAGAGCGTCCTGCTGCAGACCCTCGTGACCGCGCTGCTGCTGGCCAACCGGCCCGACGAGCTCAACCTCGTCCTCGTCGACTTCAAGGGCGGCGGGGCGTTCCTGCCGTTCAAGGACGTCC
Source organism: Dactylosporangium sp. NPDC051087 (assembly GCF_055586325.1). Classification (NCBI taxonomy): domain Bacteria; kingdom Bacillati; phylum Actinomycetota; class Actinomycetes; order Micromonosporales; family Micromonosporaceae; genus Dactylosporangium; species Dactylosporangium sp. NPDC051087. Next base: position 131,619 of record NZ_JBVJIJ010000021.1, read on the forward strand.
CGCACGTCGTGTCGCTGATCCTGTCGACGTCGGAGGAGTCCGGGGCGTTCTCCGCCGCCGACGCCGCCCGGGTCCTCGCCTCCGTGCGGGCCGAGGTCGAGCGCCGCGAGGTGATCCTGAGCGCGCACGGCGGGGAGATCGACCGTTACTGGGCCGCGGGCGGCCTGCCCCGGCTGCCCCGGCTGGTCATGATCTTCGACGAGTACGCGCGGGTCCTGGAGACCTCGCCCGACTTCCTCAAGGACCTCGTCGTGGTGGCCGCGAAGGGCCGCTCGCTCGGCATCCACCTGGTCCTGGCGACCCAGTCGCTGCAGGGCAAGCTGTCGGACGAGCTGAAGAACAACATCAGCATCCGGGTCACGCTCCGGCAGAACGACCCCGAGCAGAGCGTCGAGGTCCTGGGCGTCCCCGACGCCGCCGGCATCCCCGGGCGGCTGCGCGGCCGCGGCATGATCCTCTGCCTGATGGACGAGGTCCGCACCCCTCGGCTGTTCCAGTCCGGCTACCTCGGCAACCCGCCGCCGGCCGGCTCGGCGCCGCCGGTGAAGGCCAGGATGCTCGACTGGCACAGCGCCGGCGAGCTGCGGCCCGAGGAACGCGCGGCGCGGCACGACGGCGACACCGACCTCACCCTGTCGATCGCGGCCGTCACCGCCGCCGCCCGGCGCCTCGGGGTCACCGCGCCGTTCCAGCCGCTGCGCCCGTCGCTGCCGGCGGCCCTGCCGCTGGGGGACCTGGCCCGCGCGGCCACCGGCGTACAGGCGGCGCGGCAGGTGCCGTTCGGGCTCTTCGACGCGCCCGCCGCGCAGGCGCAGCCCGCCGCCTCGTTCGACCTCGACGGCACCGACCGGCTGCTCGTCGCCGGCGGCCCGCAGACCGGCCGCACCACGTTCGTGCGCACGTTCGCCGCGTCGCTCGCCGCCCGGGTCAGCACCGACGACGCCCACCTGTACCTCGTCGAACGCCACCCGGGAGCGCTCGACGACCTCGCCGGGCTGCCGCACGTGGGCGCCGTCATCGGGGCCGACGAGCCGGACCGGATCCGCCGTCTCGTCGCGTGGCTGCACGAGGAGGTCCAGCGTCGCTCCGCGGGTCGCCGCGCCGCCGGTACCGGCAGAGCACCGCGCATCGTCGTGGTCGTCGACGGCTGGGAGCTGTTCGAGACCCGGGAGCGGCCCGCGGACACGTCGGTCGTGCAGACCCTGCGGGCCGTCATCACCACCGGCACCCCCGTCGGCGTCCACGTCGTCGCCGTCGGCGGTGAGGACCTCGCGTCGGGCAAGCTCCCGGCGCTGTACTCGCGGCGGCTCATGCTGCCCTTCCCGAAGCAGGAGACCCGCCGCCAGCACGTCGTGCAGGGCGCCGCCGAGGCGGCCGCGATCCCCGGCCGGGCCGTCGACGCCGGCAGCGGCCTGCACGTCCAGCTGTGCCTGCCACCGGCGACGACCGACGCCGACCGGACCGGGACCTCGGTGCCGGTGCCCGTCCCGCCGATGCCCGTCCAGGTCGCCGCCGACGACCCCCGCCTCACGGCCGCCGCGGCCCCCGGCTGGGTGCCGCTCGGCATCGGCGGGCGGCGCGTGGACACCCTCGGCGTCGACCTCTTCGGCGCGGGCCCGTCAGGGCTGATGGTCTCCGGTCCGCGCGAGTCCGGCCGCACCACCGCCGCCGCGCTGATCGCGCACCAGCTGCACCGTGCCGGGATCGCCGTGCTCGCCGTCGCCCCGCCGCGCTCGCCGCTGCCGGGCCTCATGCCCACCGGCCCCTCGGTGCGGCTGCTCGCCGGCACCGTGTTCAAGGACAGCGAGCTGCGCGAGGCCGCCGACGCGTTCGGCGACGTCCCCGTCGCGATCGTCCTGGACGACTGCGAGCAGCTCACGGTCGTGCCGACCGAGGTGAACTTCGCGGTCGTGCCGACGCTCCTCACGGAGGCGGCCAACCCCAGCTCGGTCGGCCGCCGCGCGGTCGTCCTGTGCGGCGACGTCGGGCAGATCGTCGCCGGCAGCCGCCGGTCGCTGTTCGCCGTCGCCGAGGACATCCTCACCAACGGCGCCCGCGTGCTGCTCACCCCCACCGACGCGGGCACGGCCCGTGAGCACCGCTTCGGCCTGGAGAGCGACCAGTTCTTCGCCGGGCCGCCCGGACGGGGCTACCTGAGCTCCGGGCGCACCGCGGAGCTCATCCAGCTCGCGACGGTCAGTACGCGCACCTGATCGGGTCCGGCTCCTCGTCCACGGCCCAGTCCTCGTAGCCGCCGTTCCACGCCCGCACGGTGGTGTCGCGGAGCTCTTTCGCGTCGTGACCGAACTGGGCGAGGTCCCAGGTCTTCCCGGCGGCCTCCCAGCCCACCTTGAGCGTGGTCCTGCTCCACACGTCGTAGCCGGCCACCCTGTCGGCGAGCTTGCCGGCGTCGGCGACGAGTTTCCTGGTGCGCCCCGACAGCGCGATCTTGCACGGGGCCAGGCCGAGCGGGTCCAGCCACCGGGTCGGGTTGCGCACGTAGGCGTGCGGGTCCGGGCCGGGCAGCAGGCCGAGGGGGTCGCCGCCGTAGTAGCGTCCGGTCGCCGGGTCGTAGTACCGGTGGACGTTGTAGTGCAGGCCGGTCTCCTCGTCGAGGTACTGCCCGGGGAACCGCAACGGGCACTGCGGCGACTCCGTCGTGGCACCCCAGAGGCTCGCCGCCGGCTGCGCGGTGACCCCGCCGTCCGTGCCGACGAGCGCCGACGGCGTGCCGACCAGGTCGGTGAGGACGGCCCGGAAGCGTTCGCCGTCCTCGCCGAGATCCCGCTGGGTCACCGCCCGGAACGTGCCGGGCGCCCAGTCCCACACGGTCGCGCCGCCCGCGTGCCGCCGCTCGGCGAGGACGTCGCCGTCCCATACGAACGTGGTCCGCTCCGCGACGGTCACCCCGTCGGCGTCGAGGCGTTCCTTGGCGACGCGGCGGCCGAACGGGTCGTACCGGTAACGCCAGAAACTCCCGCCGGGCGTGCTCACCGCGGTGAGCCGGTCCTCGGCGTCCCAGCTGAACCGCCAGGTGGCGGTGCCGTCGCGGCGCAGCACGACCCGGCCCTGCGGGTCGTGCGCGAAGCCGATGCCACCGGCCCGCGTGATCCGGGTGCCGTCGTAGTCGCGCGGGCCGCCGGCGTCGCCCGCTCCCGGCCACGCGGCGAGCGCCGGCTGCCCCGCCGGGCTGTAGGCGTAGCGCTCGGTCCAGCCGTCGCCGTCGACGGCGGTGACCCGGCCCAGGTCGTCGACGGTGAGCCGGCGGTGCCCGCCGGGGTCGTCGACGCCGGTGAGGAAGCCCGCCGGGTCGTAGTGATACGCGCGCCGCCGCGCGACCGCGTCCGCCCCCGCGGAGAGGGTCTGGGCGAGCAGCCGCGAGGACACGTCCCAGTCCTGGGCGAGCAGCGGCCCGCCCGGCAGCTGCCGCGACACCTCACGGCCGGCGGCGTCGTAGCCGAAGCGGAGCTGCTCGCCGCCGCCGTCGAGGGTCAGCGGGCGGTCCTCCGCGTCGAACGTCCACTCGGTCACGGCGCCGGACGGTGTGGTGCGGCCCGTACGCCGGCCGAGCGCGTCGAAGCGGGACGTGACGGTCAGCCCGTCGCAGGTCTCGGCGACGACCCGGCCGAGCGGGTCGCGGGTCAGGACCAGGTCGGCGTCGGCGTTGACGGCCCGCACGACCCGGCCGGCGGCGTCGACCTCGATCGTGGTGACCACACCGTCGTCGGCCTGCCGGCGCACGACGGTGCCGAGCGCGTCGCGGTGCAGCGTCACGCCCTGCCCGGCGCCGTTGACGCGGCGCACCACCCGGCCGGCGGCGTCGCGCTCGAAGCGCTCGACCCGGCCGCTGAAGTCGGTCTCCCGCACGAGGTCGCCGGCAGCGTCGTACTCGTAGCGCCACACCCTGCCCTGCGGGTCGGTGACCGCGACGGGGCGCAGCTCGGCGTCGTAGGAGTACACGGTGCGCCCGCCGTCGGGGGCGGTCCGGGTCGACGGCCGGCCGAAGTGGGTGAAGGTGGTGGTCGTGGTCAGGCCGCGGGCGTCGGTGTAGGACACGCGGTTGCCTTCGCCGTCGTACGTCCAGCGCCGCGTCGCCCCGTCCGGCGCGACCCGCTCGGCGAGGAGTCCTTCGACCGTCCAGGCGGACGTGGTGACCGCGCCGGTCGGGTCGGTCTCGGCGGTGACCCGGCCGAACGCGTCGCGGGTCCACCGGGTGGTCCCGCCGAGCGGCCCGGTCCCGGCGACGGGCAGACCCGCGGCGTCGGCCTGGAAGCGTGCGGTGTGCCCGAGCGCGTCGGTGACCGTCGCCACCGCGCCGGTCGGGTGGTAGGTCCAGGTGGTGGTGGCGCCGGTCGGGTCGGTGGTCGCGGTGCGGCGCCCGAGCCCGTCGTACGTGTGCCGCCACATGCCGCCGAGGACGTCGACGACCTCCGCCGGGCGGCCCGGCCCGGCGTACGAGGCGGTGACCGTGTGTCCGCCGGGCCACCGCTGCACCATGACGTTGCCGTCGGTGTCGTACTCCCAGGAGGTGACGTGCCCGAGCGGGTCGGTGCGCGACAGCACCCGGTCGTAGCGGTCCCAGGCCGTCGCGGTGCCCCGCCCGAGCGGGTCCACCTCCAGCACGACCTGGAGGTCGGGGTTGTGGTGGTAGATCGTCGCGTGGCCGAGCGCGTCGGTCAGCACGGTGCGCCGCCGCTCGGGGTCCTCGGTGCCGTAGTCGAAGGTCGCGTCGAGGAAGCCGTCGGAGCCCGCGGTGCCGGCGCAGCGGCCCTCCGCGTCGTAGGTGTAGCGGTACCAGGAGCCGATCCGGTCGGTCCACGACGTGATCCGCCCGGCGTGGTCGTGGCCGAACGTCAGCGGCAGCCCGGAGGAGTTGGTGACCGTGGCGAGCCGGCCGTGCTCGTCGTAGCCGTAGGCGGCCACGACGGTCTGCGTGCCGTCTGCGGCGACCAGCCGGGTGGCGGTGACCAGCCCGAGCTCGTCGAGGTCGAAGCAGGCCCGCGAGCCGCCGGGGTGCCGGACGCCGGTGACGGTGCCGCCGGCGCGCGCGGGTGCGCGCTCGAGGTCGATCCGGTTGCCGTTGCCGTCGGTGATCGCGACGAGCGGTGCCTCGGCCGGGTCGCCGCCGGGCAGGGCCGCGAAGTGCAGGCGCCGCCCGGTCACCGGATCCGAGACCGTCCAGCCGCCCGCCTCGCGGGTCAGCGGCAGCCGGGGACCGTCGTCGGGGAGCGCCGGACGGTCGTCGCCGGGCAGCGGGTACAGCAGGATCGAGCCGTCCTCGGCGGCGAAGCACACCCCCGCGCCGTCGATCTCCAGCCGCTGGTCGATCGTCGAGGCCCAGCCTGGTCCGAACGACCGCCCGGCCGCGTACGACGACAGGTAGGTGCGCCGCAGCTCGAACGGGAGCACGCCGGGCAGCGTCAGATCGGTCTGGGGCAGCACCATGTCGCCGGTGACGACGTCGATCGGGTCCTTCTGCAGGACCTTGCGCGCGAGGGGGACCGCGTTGCGGCGCACGTCCTTGATGACGGAGCGCAGCACCGGGCGGGCGACCTTCCTCGACCACTTGAGCCCGGCCTTCATGAGCGTGCCGCCCTTGAGCAGCGGGCGCAGCGCACCGGCCTGTTTGAAGCCCGGGATCACCGAGGACACCGCGAAGGCCAGGTCCAGCCAGGTGGCGTCGTCGTCCTGGAAGGTGCGTATCGCGTTCGGCAACGACAGCAGGACCCCGGCGATGATCAGCGCTATGCCGACGGGGCCGGAAATGAACAGCGCCACGACGCCGAGCACGAAGCCGACGTTGGCGCAGAAGTCGAAGAACGCGTCCCAGGAGCGCAGCGGCGTGGTGACGACGTTCCACAGCTTCTTCAGGAACGACGCGTTCTTGATGCCGCTGCCGTTGAGGGCGTCGCGGACCTGCTGGACGCAGGTGTCCTCGGCGCGCCCGCGCAGCACGGCGGCCTCCTGGGCCAGGCGCCTGGCCCGGTCGCGGTCCGCGGCGGCGGTCTGGGCGCGCTGCGCCGCCCGCTGGATCTGGCCCCGCAGGACCGGGTCCAGCCCGGTGCTGGCGGCCTCCAGCGAGTAGGTGGTGACCGGGCTGACGGCCAGGCAGTAGGTCCGCTCCGGCGGCAGCAGCGCGCGGAGCTCGCGGATCGCGGCCTGATACGCGTCGTTGGCCTGGCTGCCCTGCCGCAGGGCCGACCGGGACTGCTGCTGCGCACCGCCGAGGCCGTTGGCGAAGGTGGCGATCGCCTCGCCGCAGCGGCGGTAGGCGGTGCCGAGCTTGGCGAGCTCGTCGGGCAGCTCGGCGAGGACGGTGCGGAACTTGGGCGCGTAGTCGCCCTCCATGCCCAGCTCGTCCTGTTTGGACGACACGGAGCGGAGCCGGCGGACGTTGGTCTCCGTCAGCTCCGCCTCGTGGGTCAGCCGGGCGGCCAGGCGTCTGGTCGCGTCGGGGTCGCCGGGCGTCGGGTCGGCGGTCAGCTGCAGGACGGACCAGTCATTCATGGCGGGCGTCGCGGGATCAGCCGGTGACCGACTGGCCCAGCTGGGTGTCGAGCTGCTGGTGCTGCGTCAGCGTGGTCTGCAGGAAGGCGCTCATGCCCTCCAGGCCGTTGATGACGTTGGTGGCGCCGGTGTTCCACTGCATGTACGACTCGTGGAACTTGCCGGAGGCGACGTCGGTGACGAAGCCCGAGCTCACCAGGCTGTCGATCATCGACTTGAGCTTGGTGAGCTGGTCCACGACCTCCTGCTGACCGGTCCGCAGCTGCTGGGCGCCGCGCTGGAGCTGCTCGTAGTCGACGCGGACGTTCATGGTCGGTCCTTTCGGCGAAGGGTTGCGGTCATGCCCGCAGCGGCCACGTGAGCGTGTCGCTGATGGCGGCGAAGAGGTCGAGCATCGGCTCGGCCAGGTCGGTCTGCGGGCTGGTGAGCACCAGGTTGAGCACGCCGTAGCCGTCGGGCAGCGGCACCAGGGTCTGCATGGTCACGATCGGCACGGACCGGTCCGGCGCCGTGGTCGTCGGGCCGACCCCGCTGACGCGCACGGCGCGACCGGCCGGCACCTCGACGAGCTCGACGGCGCGCCAGTGCCGGGATCCGGGCCTGGGGGCCACCGCGGTGATCTGCGCGGCGATCGACTCGACCGTTTCGCCGGCGGTGCCGTCGGTGCGCTGGAAGACCAGCGCGGACGCGGCCAGCATGCCGTCCTCGGTCTGCTCGCCGGAGACCGCGCAGAAGCGGGCCCCGGCCTGCTCCGCCTGCTCGGCCGCCTGGCGCAGCAGCTTCACCAGGATGCCGCGCTGCGGGGCGAGCTCCGGGTGCTCCGCGATCCGCCGGTCGACGAGCCGGCCGAGGTCGCCGGTGCGGGTGGCCCGCCAGATGTCGAACTCGAACCAGGTGTCGGGGACGCGGACGGAGAAGCCCGCCGCGATCGTGCCGCTCACCGGGGGCCGCCCTGGTCGACGGCGTCGGCGAGGGCCTGGTCGACCGCCCGGCCCTGGCAGGCCAGCTCGCTCAGCAGCCCGGACGCCCGCTGCAGCAGCTGCTGCATCTTGGCGCGGCTGTCGGAGGAGCCGGAGAAGAAGTCGCCGATGGCGCCGGCGACCTTCGGCGAGCCGGTCGCGTGCTCGGCGCCGTCGGTGGCCCAGCTCGTCGACGCCAGGTCGGCGGCGATCGTGCGCAGGTCCGCGGCGAAGGTCTCGGCGGCGGCGTAGTTGGCGCGGAACATCTCGGCCACGGCGGTCCCTTCCGCACAGGGCGCGGCCGCCGGCGGGCCACGGGAGGTGTCCATTGAACCCACGGCCCCCGCTGGCCTGCATCGACCCGAGATCCGTAACAGACGACACGTTCGGCTGACTCCCTAGGAGTGATGATGCGTCGATGTCGTCCGAACGTTCGGTGACCCGACCGGTACGGGCCAGGACGGCACGGCGGTCCCTCGGCTTAACTGCACTCTGCTGATGTCCGCCGGGAAGGGGTTGCCGGGTGCTGCGCGTGCTGCGGGGGTTCGGCCGGGCACGGCTCGCCGTGACGGTGTGGTGCGTCCTCGGCCTCGCCGCGGTCGGCGGGGCCGTCGCCCTCGGCGCCACCGACGACGTGCCGTTCGCCGGCTACCGCAAGGCCGGGCACTGGGTCTACGACAACACCCGGGCGATCGCCTTCCACATCAACGGCGCGACGAAGAACGTCGACGCGAAGGTGGCCAACTTCCCCGGTGGCAAGTTCCTCGCGGGGCTCACGCTGCAGGGCGAGTCGAAGGGCTTCGTGCTGCGCCCCGGCGGCGTCGAGGTCTTCGACACCCCGAGCCTCACCGTCGACACCACGATCCCGATGAACATCACCGAGCAGCCGGTCGGCCTGGAGGTCACCGGCGGGCCGTACCTGGTGTACCGCGACACCGGCACCGCCGTCCGCCTCGCCGTGCCGCCGACCGTGATCCAGCTCGGCGGTCCCGTCGCCGACCCGGTCGCCACCGAGGACGGCACCGTGTGGCTGCACCGCACCGACACCGGCGCGCTGTGCCGGATCCGGCCCGGCGCGGCCGGCACCGCCTGCGGCGGCAAGGCGCCGACCGACCGGCACGGCACCCTCGCCGTCATCGGCGGCAAGCCGGCGTTCATCGACGCGGCCGGCGCCGCCGCGCACACCATCGGCGAGGACGGGCTCGGCCCGGCGGTGCCGCTCGGCCTGACGCTGCCCGGCGGCGCCAGGTTCGGCGACGCCGACGTGGGTGGCCGCCTGCCGATCATCGACGGCGCCCGGCCGCAGCTGCTCTTCGCCGACGTCAGCCACTTCGCCAAGGGCGGCGCCGGCGGCGCGCCCATCGCCGTGCCCCTGACGGCCGGCGACTACGGGCAGGTCGCCGTCGGCGAGGGCACCGTCGCGGTGCTCAACACCACCACCGGCGAGGTCCTCACGTTCGACGGCAACGGCAAGCCGCTCGGCAAGCAGCCCGTCCCCGGCGGCGGCCAGAACGTGAAGATCATCAAGGGGCAGGACCAGCGGCTGTACGTCGACAACAAGGACGGCACGCACACCCTCGTCGTGGACAAGGACGGGTCCGTCACCACCGTGCCCGTCGGCGGCGCGGAGGTCCCGCAGGCGCAGCCGTCGCTGCCGCCGCCCCCTACGAAGACCCCGCCGGTGACCACGCCGCCGCCCGGCGGCGGCACCAGCAAGGTGAAGAAGGCGCCCGGCGCGCCGGGCCGGGTGACGGCCGTGCCCGGCAACGCGCAGGCCCGCGTCTCGTGGACCGCCGCGGCCGCCAACAACGACCCGGTCACCGCCTACACCGTGTCGTGGCAGGCCGCCGACGGCTCCGGCACCGGCAGCCTCGACGTGCCCGGCAACCAGCTCGCGGCGACCGTGACCGGGCTGCGCAACGGCACCGCGTACACCGCCTCGGTCCTCGCCCGCAACGGCACCGGCACCGGGCCGGCGACCACGTCGGCGCCGTTCACGCCGAGCTCAGAGGTGCCGGGCGCGCCCGGCAACGTCCGGGCCACCGCGGCCGCCGCCGACGGCAACGTCGCCGTCACCTGGAACGCCGCCGACGGCCAGGGCCACCCGATCGCCGGCTACGAGGTCACCGCCGACGGCAGCGACGGCAGCACCACACAGGTGGGCCGGCCGACCGGGACGAGCGTCACCGCGACCGGGCTCACGCTCGGCGTCACCTACACGTTCACCGTCACCGCCACCAACGACCTCGGCGTCGCCGGGCCCGCGTCCGGGGCCAGCGGCGGCGCCACCCCCTTCCAGGCCGCCGCGGCCCCGGCAGGCGCGTCCACCGCCGTCCGCGACGCCGGCGCGACCGTGTCGTGGTCGGGGATCGACCTCAAGGGCGGCGTGCTGGAGCACTACGTGGTCAGCGCCACCGGGCTGCCCGACCGCGAGGTCACCGCGGGCCCGGTCTCCTTCGACGGGCTGAGCAACGGCACCGCCTACACGTTCACCGTCCGGGCCGTCACCCACGGCAAGGAGGGCGGCGGTGCCCGTACCGGCGCCGCGGCCACCACCAACGGCACACCCGGACGCACCGCCTACGCCGACGTCACCGGCGCCACGCTGTCCGGGGACCGGCAGATCACCGTGTCGCTGAACCTGGTGCTGTACAACAGCGGCCCCGCGACCTGCCGGCTGATCTTCAACGGGGCGCAGCGGTGGTCCGGCGGCTGCGCGGCCAGCATCACCGTCGGTGGCCTCGACTACGCCACCGACTACGACATCTACGCGTCGCTGGTCAACGCCTACGGCACCGGCCCGACCGGCGCCCACGGCAGCGCCCGCACCAACAACCCGCCGCCGCCCCCGCCGAGCGTGTCCGTGGGCAAGGGCGCCGCGCACACGATTCCGGGCAGCTGCGACTCGGCGGCCTGCCGCTACGTGACCGTCAGCATGTCGAACTTCGCCGCCAACACCCGCTACACCGTCACCTGCGTGACCAGCGGCCCGTCGGGTGGCACCGGCGACTACTACAACTACACCGTCACCACCAACGGCTCCGGCGCCGCCACGAGCAACACCTGCGTCTACGGATTCACCGGCCAGCAGGTCTGGGCGCGGGTCAACGGCGTCGAGTCCAACCACCTCACCTGGTAGATGGGACAGCGAGACAGATGAACGCACAGCACACCGCTGAGGTGTACCGGCGGCTCCTGGCGAACATCCAGCACGTCGTGCACGGCAAGCCGCACGTGATCCGGCTCGTCGTCACCGCGCTGTTCGCCGAGGGCCATCTGCTCATCGAGGACATGCCGGGGCTGGGCAAGACCAGCATCGCCCGGTCGCTGACCCGCTGCATCGGCGGCGTCGTGCAGCGCATCCAGTTCACCCCGGACCTGCTGCCCAGCGACATCACCGGCGTCATGGTGTACAACCAGCGCACCAACGACTTCGAGTTCCACCACGGGCCGGTCTTCGCCAACGTCCTGCTCGCCGACGAGGTCAACCGCGGCACCCCGAAGACCCAGTCGGCGCTGCTGGAGGCGATGGGGGAGCGCAGCGTCACCGTCGACAAGACGACCCACGAGCTGCCCCGGCCGTTCATGGTGATCGCCACCCAGAACCCGATGGAGCTGGAAGGCACGTACCGGCTGCCGGAGGCGCAGCTCGACCGCTTCATGATGCGCATCGAGGTCGGCTACCCCGACCACGACGCCGAGGTCCGGGCCATCCAGGGCGACACCGCCGGGGTCAGCCCCGACGACCTGCCCGCCGTCATCGACCCGGTGTCGCTGCGCGACCTGATCGCCGGCATCAACCGGCTGCACGTCGACAACGACCTGTGCTCCTACGCCGTGCGGATCTGCGACGCGTCCCGCCGGCACGCGGACGTCGAGTACGGCGCCAGCCCCCGCGGCAGCATCGCGCTCATCCGCGCGGCCCGCGCCTGGGCGGCGACCGACGGCCGGGAGTACGTCACCGTCGACGACATCAAGAACGTCGCGGTGCCGGTGCTGGCCCACCGCATCATCCTCAAACCGCACGCGGAACTGGCGAAGCGCAGCTCGAAGGACGTGGTCGAGGACCTGCTGCGCACCGTCGAGGTGCCGGGCCTGGTCCGGCGGTGAAGATCGCGGCCCTGACCCGGCGGGGACTCGGCGTCACCGTCGCCGCCGTCGTCCTGTACGCCGCCGGTGAGTGGCTCGGCTACCCGCTGCTGCGCGCCCTCGCCTGCGTCGCGGTCGTCGCGGTGCTGCTCAGCGTGGTCCTCGCCGCCCGGCCGCTGCGGCTGCTGGTGCGCCGCGAGTTCGATCGGGAGCGGGTCGAGCGCGGGCACCGGGTCCGGGTCACGCTGACCGTGCGCAACACCGGCCGGCTGCCGGTCGCCGGGTTCGCCGCCCGCGACGCCGAGCCCGTCCGGGTGCCGGCGCTGCGTCCGGGACGCGAGGCGGTCCGCGAATACCGGTTCACGCCCCTGCGCCGCGGCCTGCTCACCGTCGGCCCGCTGCGGGTCGAGCAGGTGGACCCGCTGGGGCTCACCGATCGTCGCCGTTCCGCCGGCGGTTCCCGGCAGCTGTGGGTGTACCCCCGGGTGCTGCCCGTCGAGGTGGCGGCCGTCGGTCCGCAGCGCCGGAACCTGACCGGCAGCGCGGCCCGGGCCACGGTCCGGGGTTCGCTGGAGCTGCGCGCGCTGCGCCCCTACGTGCGCGGCGACGAACCGCGGTACATCCACTGGAAGGCGACGGCGGTCACCGGCGACCTCATGGTCCGCGACCTCTACGACCCGCCGGAGCCGAGCCTCACCGTGCTGCTGGACACCACGCCGTCGGCGCTGCCGCCCGAGCTGTTCGAGGAGGCGGTCGACGTGGCCGCGTCGCTGCTCGTCGCCGCCGTCTCCGCCGGGCACCGCACCCGGCTGCGCACCACCGCCGGGCTCGACTTCGTCGCCAGGTCCGGCCGGCCCGGCGCGACCGGCCTGCTGGAGGCGCTGTGCACCGTCGAGCAGGCGGCGCCGGCGACGGCCCGGCCGCTCGAACACGTCGGCACGTTCGTCCACGTGACCGGCGTGACCGGCGACCCCGCGCGGCTCGCCTGGCTCGGCGGGGTGCCCGCCGGGCGGATCGTCCTCGTCGACCTGCTCGGCTCGGGCATACACCTGCCGGGCGTCGCCGTCCTGACCGGCCGGTCCGCCGAGACCGTCGTCGCCGAATGGAACGCCGCATGATCGGGGCTTCGCCGCGCGGGGCGGCCGTGGATCCAGGGACGCGGTCCCCGGGCGTCCGGGCGGTCCTCGCCGGACGGGACGCCGCATGAGCGCCCCGACCCGGTCCTGGGCCGGTCCGGCGCCGCAGCAGCGCGGCGGCGACGGCGACGCGGGCGAACCGGAGCGCGGCAGCCGTCGCAAGCACCGTGCGACCGGGGCGACGACCCCGGACCGTGCCGCGCCCGGCGGCACGGGCCTGCTCCGCAGGCTCGCCGCCGGCGCCGGTGTCGCGGTGGCCGCGGCCGTCGGCGGCTGGCAGTTCGCGCCGGTGTTCGGCGCCGCGCTGCTGCCGCTGCTCGCCGCGGCCGTCGTCGCCGTCGTGCTCGCCGACCTGCTCACCCTGTGGCTGCCGCCGCTCGGGGCGGTCCGGCCGCCGCTCGCGCTCGCCCTGGGCGCCGCCGCCGTGACCCTCGCCGCCGGCGCCGGCCCCGCGGACCTGCTCCGCGCGGCCCGCGACGGGTGGGCCCGGACGCTGCAGACCACGTGGCCCGTCACCGACCGGCCCGACCTGATCCTGTTCGTGCCGGTGCTCGTGCTCGCCGGCGCCGTCCTCGGCGTCGAACTGCTGCGCCGCACCGGATCGCCGCTGCTCGCCCTGCTGCCCGCCGCGGCGCCGCTCGTCGTCGCGCAGGCGTTCGCCCCCGCGGCCGGCCGGGACGCGGTCGTGGCGGCGCTCGCGTTCGGCGGCTGCGCCGTGTGGGCGTTCGCCTGGACGGCCGCCGGACGGGTCGGCCTGCTCCGCCTCGCCGGCACCGGGCTGGCCCTGGCGCTCGTCGCCGCCCCGCTCGGGCTCGGCGTCACCAGGTGGAGCGCCGCCGGCCGCCCGCCGGCGACCCTGGAGGCCGCCGCGGACACGCTGCCCACCCGGGCCAACAGCCCGCTCGACGAGATCGCCGGGATGCTCGGCCGGCCCGACCGGGTCGCGTTCAAGGTCAGCACCGGCGCGGCCGCCGACCGCTGGTCGCTGGTCGTCTACGACGCGTTCGACGGCGCCAACTGGACCAGCGCCGACCGCTTCCGCCCCCTCGGCGGCCCGATCGCCGGCCCGGCGGTCAGCGCGCCCGTCGACCGGCACACCGCCAGGGTCCAGCCCGTCGACCTGCCCGGCCCGTGGCTGCCGAGCCAGGCCGCACCCGCCGCCGTCGACGGCGCGGACGTCCTCGTCGACGCGGCCGCCGGGACGCTGCTCGCCGCGCACGCCGGCACCACCGGGTACACCCTCACCTGGACCACGCCGAAGGTCGACGCCGACGCGCTGCTCGACGCCGCCGTCGACCCCGTGCGGGGCGGCGCGATGCCCCTCGGCGTCCCGCCGGCGGACCTGGAGACGTTCGCGCGCGCCGCCGTGCAGGACGCGCCCCCGTCGTTCCGCACCGCGAAGGCCCTGGAGACGTTCCTGCGCACCGGCTACAAGGTCGCCGACGGCAGCCCGCTGCCGACCGGGCACGGCTACGCGCAGCTGCAGTACTTCCTCGGCACCGCGAAGCGCGGCACCAGCGAGCAGTTCGCCGCCGCGTACGTCGTCCTCGCCCGGCTGCTGGGCATCCCGGCCAGGCTCGTCGTCGGCTTCCGCCAGCCCACCGGCGCGGACGCCGGCGGCACCACGGTCGTGCACTTCCGCGACGTGCTCGCGTGGCCGGAGGTCGCCGTCGCCGGGTACGGCTGGATCCCCCTCGACCCGACCAGCACCACCGGCGGGAAGGCCACCGACACCGTCGCGGACGCCAAGGACACCGGGCCGAAGCCGGTCACGACCCAGTCGGCGATCGGCGCCCCCACCACGGCCCCGCCTTCCGCGGCGCCGGTCGCGCCCCCGTCGCAGAACCCGTCCGGCGGCGTCCCGGCGGTCGTGTCCGTCTCCGGCGTCGCGCTGCTGCTCGGTCTGCTCTGGCTCGCCGGTGTACCGGCGGCGAAACGCCTCCGCGGCTCCCGGCGACGCGCGGGCGCTCCCGCCGCAGCGGTCATCGGCGCCTGGCACGAGACCCGGGACCGGCTGCGGGACCACGGGGTCGCCGACGACCGGGCGATGACCGTCCGCGACGTCGCCGCCGTCGCGGGCGACGATGTGGCGCCCGCGCTGGTCCGGCTCGCCACCTGCGTCGACCGGGCCCGCTGGTCCGCCGACGCCGTGCCGCCCGACACCGCCGCGGACGCCTGGCGGGCCGCCGACGAGGTCCGCGCCCACCTCGGCGCCCGGGGGCGCTGGCAGAACTACCGCGCCGACCTGCGCCCCGGCACGCTCCTGGTCAGAAACGGCCCGTCCTGATCGCCTGCTCGGTCGCCGGCCCGTCCTGACGGCCCGCTCCGGGCCGTGGCCCGTCCTGAGGGCCCGCGCCTGTGTCGGCGCCGGCTCGCGCTCGTGTCGGCGCCGGCCCGTGCCTGTGTCGGCGCCGGCTCGCGCTCGTGTCGGCGGCGGCTCTTCTTCTGGCGGGGTCAGAAGCGGCAGACCGCGCCGCGGATCGCCTTGACGGCGCTGGCCTTGGCGGTGCGGCCGTCGGTGGCGGTGACCTGGAAGCAGTACTGCACCTGCGGCTCCACCTTCGCCTGATAGGTGGTCACCTTGCCGACCAGGCGGCCCTCGGCCTTGCCACCGGCGGGGGAGATCACCACCGCGTAGCTCAGGTCGGCGGGTCCGGTCCAGGCGAGCGTGACCGTCGAACCCTCGTCGACCGGCTCGGCGAGCACGATCTCCGTGGTCGGTGCCGCGGGCCCCGGCGCGGTCGGCGACGCGGGTCCGGCCGTGGCCGGGGCACCCGTGACCGCCGGGTCGTCGTCGCCGGCGGTCGCGGCCAGAACCCCGACCACCCCGGCGGCGAGGACCAGCACCGCGGCGCCGGCCGCGACCGGCACGACCCACTTCGGTCGCCGCCGCTCCTCCTGCCGCCTGCGCAGCAGATCCTCACCGGGCCGCGTCGGCTCACCGGCGTCGGCCGGCGGTCGCGTCGGCGGGCCGCTCTGGTGCCCGTGCCGGTCGCCGCCGGGGTGGCCACCCTGGTGCGCACCGGCCGGTCGCGTCGGCGGGCCGGCGACCGTCGGCGGGCCGGCCGTGACCGGCGGCTCCCACGGCTGCCGCTCGCCCTCGCCGTCCAGGGCCCGCGAGATGTCGATCATCGCCGTGCCGGCGCTCGCGGGCCGCCCGTCGGGGTCGGCGTCCAGCAGTCGCAGGACCGCGGCCCGCAGCGGCGCCGGGACGTGCGGGGGCAGGTCCGGCCGGCGGGCGCGGATCAGCGCCGCGTACGCGGGACCGTCTCGCCCCTCCCGGTCCGGGTTCGGCGACCGGCCGGTCAGGGCGAAGAACAGGGTCGCGCCGAGGCCGTACAGGTCGGTGCGCTGCGTCGGCTCGCCGCCTTCGAGGAGCTCGGGTGCGGAGTACTCCGGCGTGTACCCGTCGACGGTCTCGCCCGCGCCGCCGACCCGCAGCGACAGCCCGAAGTCCGCGAGGACCGGCGTGTTGTCCGGGCGCAGCAGCACGTTGGCCGGCTTCACGTCGCGGTGCAGCAGCGGCTCCCGCTGCGAGTGCGCCTCCTGCAGCGCCTTCGTCAACGCGAACCCGATCCGCGCCACCTGCTGCGCGGGCAGCGTGTTCTTGCGGCGTACCAGGTCGACGAGGGACTCCTTGCAGCGCTCCATCACCAGGAACGGCCGGGCGGCCGCGGTGATCTCGGCCCGGTAGACCTGCACGACGTGCGCCCGGTTGGTCAGCGCCCCCAGCGCCCTGCACTCGGTGAGGAACGCCGTCCTGGCCGTCTCGTCGGTGACCGTCGCGTTGAGCACCTTCACGACCACCGGCCGCCCGAGGTGCTCGTCGATCCCCTCGTACACCGAGGCGAACCCGCCCCGGGCGAGCAGCCGCAACTGGGTGATGCCGGAGATCGACGGTGTCCGCAGGTCCACCCCGACACCCTATGGCCGCCGCACCGCCCGCGAGGTCGGCGAAGCGGCCTGATCCGGTCGTCCTGTCGGCGCGGAAACGGGCCGGTGGCGGGCGCGGCGAGCGCGGCGTTCAGGTCCGCCCGCCACTGGGCGACACCGTGTCAAGGGGGCGGTGGGACGGGTCACGTCGCACCGTCCCCGTGTTGCGGGCTCCGCTGTGACGAGGCATGTTTGAGTCATGTCCGTCGTTACGCCGACCAGCCGTCTGCGGCGTGGCGTGCGACGGCTCGCGCTGGCGTTGTGCGCGCTGATCCTCGGCGCCGGGTTCACCCCGGCACTGCCGCCGTCCACTGTGGACCGTCCGGTGCCGGCCGTGGCCACCGCGGCGCAGGCGGCCGTGGCGGCACCGGCACGTCCGTCGGTCGTGCGACTCCCGGCCGCTATCCGGACCGCCCCGGTATTTCCGCAGGCAGTCGGTGGCGCCGCCGGTAACATCGGCGCGGTTGCGGTTGTTCTTGAAGGTGCCACCGTGGGTGCCGCCGCGGGACGCGCACCACCCCGGATCCCGGCCTGAGACGCAGTCCCCCTCTCGCCGCTCGATCCCCCCTCGAGGTGCATCCATGGACGCCGCTCTGCAGGACCTTGCCCACGGCATGCGCGAGGCCCTGGCCATCTGGGCCGCGCTGCTCGCCGCCGTCGTCATCACGTTCGTCATCCTCACGTTGCTGTCCAAGCGGCAGGAGCGCCGCGACGTCGCGCCCGGCCCGTCGTGGTGGGCGCGGCTGCGCAAGGCGGTCCGCGACCCGGAGGCCGCGCGGGAGCGGCAGCTCGCGGCCGAGCAGCGCACCGCCGAGCTGCAGGAGCTGCAGCGCTTCAGCGACGAGCTCGCCGTCGCCGCCTCCAGGACCACGGTGATGGCGGCCCGCCGCCGCGAGGAGTGGGAGGCCGCGCAGCGCACCCAGGACGCGGCCTGGCGGGCGTTCGAGGAGGCCGAGGAGGCGGTCAGGCGGCTGGAGCGGGCGCAGGCGTTCCCGCTCACCGAGGACGACCCGGCGACCCGCCGCCAGCACATGGTGCGCATGGTCAACGCCGCGCACAGCAACGGTGAGCTGTCCGCCGCGCACCTCGCCGACGCGCTCATGCACCGCAACGGCTGGGACCCCACCGAGCACCCGTTCGCCCAGCAGCTGCGCATGCGCAGGATCATCCGGGACCGGCTGTTCCGCGCGTACCAGCAGGCGTCGACCCTCGAACGGGAGACCGCCGCCGCCGCCGACCTGGCCGCCTCGTCGAAGCGCAGTCTGGACGACGAGTCCTTCAGCGCGACCCTCCAGGTGCGCAACGCCGCGCCATCCACCACGCCTTCTTCGGTGCGGTTTCAGCGTTCCAGGCCGGCCTTGCAGTAACGGATGGGACGCTTCGTAACGGTGGCGTCACAATCCAGGGGGCCGGTCATGGGCATTGAGTTGTCGATCATCGCGGGGCTCTGCTACGCCTCGTCCAGCGTCAACGCGACCGGCGCCGACCATCATCCGGTCACCGAGGAGGAGACCGGGCTCTTCGGCCTGTCCGGCGACGCCCTCACCGAGGCCGTCACGGCGTGCCTGGGCGCGGCGCCGGACCTCGCCCAGCTCGACGGGTTCCTGCACCGCTCGCACGACTGGTCGCCGGTCACCACGACCCTGGTCGTGCAGAGCGCGTCGGTCACCGGCGTCGGCTCGATGCCGGTCAGCCTGCCGCTGACCGGCGACGGCGCCCGCCTGACCTGCTCGGCGACGCACCTGTGGTCCCCGTCCGACGGCGTCAGCCCCACCGAGCCGCTCCGCTACGGCATCACGTTCCCCGCCGGCGGCGTCGCGCTCAACTACACCCACGACTGGGGCACCGGCACCATCGAGTCCGCGAGCGTCGACCTGCCGCCGGGCGCCGACGGCGACGAGGTGGTCGCGCTGGGCATGAACCTCGGCGTCCGCGTCGTCTACGACGCCTACCTGTCCGGCGAGATCGCCGTGCACTACCGCGACGGGCACCAGGGCCACCGGTACTGGGCGCTGGACGTCGGCACCGTCATGGCGGCGGCCGGGCTGCTCAACGGGCGGCACTTCGCGGAGAACCTGAACATCCGCTACCACGCCAGCACCCGGGTCGTGCACGCCGACGCCGACGGCAACCTCAGCACCCTCGCCGGCCCGGGCATCCGCACCGGCGCCGACCTGGCGCTCTCCGGCGCCTAGCCTGCTGCTTTTGCGACATCTGTGCGAGTGATGCCGGTCTACGGGGTACCGTGTCCGCCGTGGATCTGACCGTCATCCTGGGGCCGATGAAGAGTGGCAAGTCGCTCGAGCTGGTGAGCCTGCTGTCGCCGCTGCAGTTCACCGACGTGCGGCACAAGGTGTTCCAGAGCGCCCGCCACGTCCGCGACGCGGGCGTCGTCTCCCGCAGCGGCGCGGCCCTCGCCACCGTGAAGGCGAGCTCCCTGACCGCCGCCCTGGACGACGACGTCGACGTGGTCGGCATCGACGAGGTGCACATGTTCGCGATGGCCGACATGGCGGTCGTGCGCGCGCTGCTGGAGCGCGGCACCAGGATCGTCGCCGCAGGCATCGACCTGGACCACCGCGGCGAGCTGTTCGCGCCGGTCAGGGCACTGCTGGAGCTGGGCCCCGCCTCGGTGACCTACCGGCGCGCGGTCTGCGACGTGTGCCGCGGCTTCAGCGCCGTCTACACCCAGGTCCTGGAGCACGGCGAGCCGATGCTGCGCGAACTGGCACCGTCGACCGCGCTGCCCGACGACGGCACGTACACGTACGAGGCCCGCTGCCGCACCTGCGTCGTCCTGCCCGCCACCGCCGCCCGCACCGTCCCCCGCCAGCAGTCAACCGCCGCCGCCTGACCCCTCCACTCCCTCCCGCCATGATCCGGAAGACTTGTTGTCGCCCTGACGACCAAAACCCTTCCGGATCACAGAGATCAGGCCCGCCCGCCAGCTGCTCGGCGCGACTCTCATGATCCCGAAGAGTTTGTGTGGTCAGGGGTGCACAAGGTCTTCCGGATCACGGAAAGCGCGGCGGGAGGCACCGGGGATGGCACGCGGATGCGTAGGAGGCTGACGCGCGCTCTGCGCGCTGGCAGTGCGTCGCGGAGCGGCGCATTGGGGGGCTCCGGGGGTGAGAATCCCCCCGGCGGGACCCGCGCGGAGCGTGGGGCGGCTAGCCCATCGCCGCAGGCGACAGGGCGGGTAACAGTACAGCTCAGGCTGCGGCGGCGGCCATGGTGAAGGGTTCCGCCACGGGGCGGCCGAAGTGGTAGCCCTGGGCGAAGCGGTACCCGAGCCGGTAGAGCTCCTGTGCCTGCTCGGCGGTCTCGACTCCCTCGGCGATCGCGTCCAAATTGAGCCCGTCGCTGACGTTGATGAGGGCGGTCGCGATCACCGAGTGCCGACCGGCCATCGTGATGTCATCGACGAAGGACTTGTCGACCTTCAGGATGTCGACCGGGCACGTCTGGAGCAGGCCGAGCGACGAGTGGCCGGTGCCGAAGTCGTCCAGCGCGATCCGCACGCCGAGCTCGTGCACGGCGTCGAGGGCCTCGATCGCCCGGCCGCCGCCGAAGACCGCAGTCTCGGTCACCTCGATCGCCAGCCGGGCGGCGGGGAAGCCGGTCGCCGCCAGTACCGCGGCGACCACCTCCGGGAAGTCGGGCTCGGCGAGCTGCCGGGCCGAGACGTTGACGGAGACCTTGCCGGGCGCGGCGTCGCCGAGGGTGGCCAGCCACGCCGCCCCTTGTGAGCAGGCCTCCAGCAGGATCCAGGCGCCGAGCTCGACGATCTGGCCGTTCTGTTCGGCGACGGGGATGAAGTCGGCCGGGCTCATGAACCCGAGCGTCGGATGGTGCCAGCGGATCAGGGCCTCCACGCCCGCGATCCGGCCGTGCGGGAGGGTCACGATCGGCTGGTACACCAGCTGGAACTGACCCTGGTCGAGGGCTTCGCGCAGTTGCGCGCCGAGCAGGGCGTGCGCCGAGGCGCGCTGGTCGAGCTCGGGTCTGAAGCGCTGCCGGCGGGACTTGTCCTCCTTGGCGGCGTACATCGCGACGTCGGCGCGGCGCAGCAGCTCGAAGGGGTCGCGGGTGCCGGCGGCGTCGGCGACGCCGATGCTGGCCTGGACGAGCAGGTGCTGGTCGCCGGCGAACACCGGCTCCTGCAGGGCGGTGGCGAGCTCGGTGACCATCGCGTCCGCGGCGTCGGGTCCGGTGCCGGGCATGAGGACCGCGAACTCGTCGCCGCCGAGGCGGGCTACGACGTCGCCGGGGCGCAGGACCCCGCCGAGCCGCTTGCCGACGGCGGTGAGCAGCTGGTCGCCGATGGCGTGGCCGAGCCCGTCGTTGATCCGTTTGAAGTCGTCGAGGTCGATGAACGCGACCTGCGGCGGGTCGCCGGCGTCGAGCTCGTCGCGGATCAGTTCCTCCAGGAAGCGCCGGTTGGGCAGCCCGGTGAGGTCGTCGCGCATGACCAGGTCGCTGAGCTGGTCGGCCTGGTCCTGCACCTTGCCGACCAGGCCGGCGATGCGGACGACCACGAGCAGGAAGACGGCCCCGGCGACGGCCCCGATGGCGAACCAGTCGATGCCGCTGCCGAGCGCGCCCTGCAGCACCAGCAGCCCGGGCGCGACCATCGAGCTGACGGCGAGGACGGTGAGGCGGCGCCGGGACAGAGCGGTGTCGGCCGTGCCGGTGGGTTCGTCCATGCCGCGCATCGACGGGTGCAGCGCGGCGCCCGCGAGCATGACGTACGACGTGAGCCAGCCGGCCTGGAGGTAGCCGCCGGGGGTCGCGTCGTAGGTCGACATGACGGAGTACGTGACGTCGGTGGTGAACATCAGCAGCATGCTGGACACGAGCAGCCAGTAGCTGACGGTCTTCGCGGCGCGGCCGGCGAGGAGCCGGGCGAGCAGCACGAGCAGGACCACGTCGGCGGTCGGGTAGGCCAGGGAGCACAGCCGCTGCACGGTCGACACGCCGCCGGCCTCGGCGACGGGGCGCATGACGAACACCCAGAACAGCAGGCCGGCGCCGGCGGCGGCGATGCACGCGTCGATCAGGCCGGCGAGGTCGCGGCCGTGCCGGCGCAGCATCATCCACAGCCCGGTGGCGAGGGCCGGGTACGCGCCGAGGTAGAACACGTCGGCGAGGGACGGGAACGGGATCTCGTGCAGCACGCTGACGGAGATGCCGTAGGTGACGTCGCCGAGGACCCAGACGGCGAGCCCGGCGGCGAACCAGTACCAGAGCGCGCGCCGCGGCGGCCGGTTGCGCCGGACCCCGACGAGCACCATGGTGACCGCGCCGAAGCCGATGGTCTCGTACCCGATGTTCTCGACGTAGCCGGTCTTGGGCAGCAGCGGATAGATGGCCGCGCACAGGCCACCGATCAGCAGCCAGACCAGCCACAGCCGTCTGGCGACCCAAGTCTCCACGGGTTGGTTATCGGCAGCGCTTCAGGTGCGGTTGAGGGCTCTGGCAGATAATACGTATTACCCTCTTGTGCTTCGCGCTGGGCTTTCCGAAACTCGGTCACATGCCACCTGTAACCCGCCGCCAGGTGCTGGCAGGTGCCGCCGGTTTCGCCGGCGCACTCGCCATCCCCAGCATCGCGTCCGCCGCCCCCGCCGGATTCCCCACCTACAAGTACCTCGGCCAGCCGTTGCCCGCGAGCCTGGCCTACAACCCCACCGGGGAACTCATCTTCCCCTGCATCCGCGGCATGTACGACAAGATCAGCGGTGCCCGCGGCCGCTACTACCTCTACTACGCGCCCCACGACGCGCCCGGCGGGATCTGCCTCGCCTACGGCAACTCGCTGTCCGGCCCGTTCACCGAGTACCCGGCGAACCCGATCATCAGCCGCACCTGGTCGCCGCACTACTCGGTCAGTCACGTCTCGTCGCCGCACATCATCTGGAACGCCTCGACCAAGCAGTTCTTCATGTACTACCACGGCGAGAACACCACGACCCGCCTGGCGATCTCCAGCAACGGCATCAACTTCACGTACTACGGCGCCGTGCTCACCACCGCCGCCATCCCCAACAGCACCGAGGTGACCTACGCCCGGGTGTTCGAGCACCGCATCGCGGCGCTCGGCAACAAGTACGTGATGGTCTTCATGGGTCTCGCCGGCGCCGGCCGGCGCATCTACTGGGGCTGGTCCAACGACGGCAAGTCCTGGCAGTTCGACCCGACGCCGCTGGTCTCGCCCGCCGCCGACGGGCAGAGCGACCTGAGCGGGCCGCACCTGCTGTACCGCAACAACACCACCTACGTCGTGTACCACGGCTCGTCGGGCGACATGTTCCTCACCGAGGTCGGCAACAACTTCGACAAGGAGGTCCACCTCGGCGTCTTCCACTACGCGCTGACGGGCGCGCCGGACAACAACCGCTCCGCGGCGCCGTCGTTCGGCACCGACGGCGGCGTGCAGTACATGTTCTACGAGGCGGGCCAGCGCTCCGGGACGAAGATAGCGGTGGCGCGGGCGGTCTGATACAAACCGGGCATGCTTGCCTGGGGCGTCGATTTCACCACCGCTGAGTTACGGACCGGGGTCCGGCAGACCGACGGGTTCACCTGTGGACCCACCGTCGCCATGGTGGCGTCGGCCCTGCTGGACCCCATGTACGCGGACGGCGTCGCCGACTACGGCGCCGAGCAGCACCGCATCCACACCGCCGCCAACCGGGTCTGGCCGCGCAAGCTGGGCACCACCCCGTGGGGTGTCGCCGCGACGATCTCCCGGCACACTGCGGAGCTCGGCGTGCGGTACGGCTGGCGGCTCTTCCACGGCCGGCGTGACCGGCTCGCCGACGTGACCGCCGCGGTCGACACCGGCTGGCCGGTCGCGATGCTGGTCGGCAAGGGCGTGCCCCGGCACTGGGTGCTGATCACCGCGCATCCGCAGGAGACGGTGCTGCGCTGCTTCGAGCCGGGATCCGGTCAGGTCCGCGAGGTCACGCTCGAGGAGATCCAGCAGCACCGGATCCCGCGGCTGGGCTTCCCGCGGGCGTACGCGCTGGTCCTGCCTACAGGCTGAGCCGGGTCCGCACCTTCTGCTTGGTGCTTTCGGGCAGCTCGTCGGCGGCCACGAGCCGGGGCAGCAGCTCGGGCTCGGCGGTCAGCGCCCGGAACGCGACGCCGATCGTGACGTCGTGCGCGGGGGAGTGCACGACCTCGATCGGGTCGCCGGCGCGGATCGTGCCGGGCCGCACGACCCGCAGGTAGGCCCCCGGCTCGGCGCGCTGGGTGAACCGTTTGATCCAGCCCTTCTCGTCGAGCCAGGCGGCGAAGGTGCGGCAAGGTATCCGCGGCGCGGACACCTCCAGCAGCACCTCGCCGCCGATCCGCCAGCGCTCGCCGATCCGCGCGCCGGTGACGTCGAGCCCGGACGTGGTCAGGTTCTCTCCGAAGACGCCGCCGTGCAGGTCCCGCCCGAGCTCGGCCTCCCACCGGTCGAGGTCTTCCCGCGCGTACGCGTAGACCGCCTGGTCCGGTCCGCCGTGGTGGCGCACGTCGCAGACCACGTCCCCGGCCACCCCGGTCGCGTGGGTGCCGCGTGGCCCGGGCACCGACACGAGCACGGGACCTTCGACGGGACGCTTGTCGATGCCCGTGGTCGGGGCGTCGGAGTGCGCGGTCGGGACGGGCGTGCCGGCGTTGACTGAGATCAGGTAGGCCACGCTCAGACGCTAGCGTCCGCCTGTACCGACCGTTTCGACAGTCCCATGAAGTAGCCGTCGATCACCGAGGTGGCGGGCGCGTCCGGGCGGTCGGCGGCACCGAGCGTGACGAACAGCGGGGTGTAGTGCTCGACCGTCGGGTGCGCGAAGGGCATGCCGGGCGCCTGACTCGCGTACCGCGCCAGCGTGTCGACGTCGCCCTTGGCGAGGGCCTCGGCCGCCCACGCGTCGAAGTCGGCGGACCAGCCGGGCGGCCCGCCGGCGCCGAGCCAGTGCTCGCGGCGCAGGAACGGCAGGCCGTGCGTCATGAAGCCGGAGCCGATGACGAGCACACCCTCGTCGCGCAGCGGGCGCAGGCGGCGGCCGAGCTCCAGCAGCCGGTCCGGGTCGTGGGTCGGCAGGCTCAGCTGCAGGACGGGGACGTCGCCCAGGGGGTACATCACCATGAGCGGCACCCAGGCGCCGTGGTCGAGGCCGCGGTTGCGGTGCTCGTGGACCGGCTCCGAGTCGGGCATCGCGGCGGCGACCCGCTGGGCGAGCGCCGACGCGTCCGGGGTGGCGTACTGCAACTGGTAGAAGTGCGGGGCGAAGCCGCCGAAGTCGTAGACCAGCGGCGTGCCGGCCGCCGAGCCGGAGAGGCTCAGCGGCGCGGACTCCCAGTGCGCGCTGACGATGAGGACGGCCTTCGGCTTGGGCAGGCCGGCGGCCCAGTCGAACAGTTCCCGCATCCACGGGCCGTCCTCCAGCAGCGGCGGCGCGCCGTGGCTGAGATAGATGCTGGGCAACGCGCCGTCTCCGGGCGTCCATACGCGCTGGGCCCGGCTGGCCGGGATCGCGGTGGCGAGGTGTCGGTCCAGCTCGGGCAGCGCACTCATGTATCGAATGTAACCAGTAGTTGAGCGTTCAACAAGGCCGTGGCGTTGCGTCTAGGGTGCGATGGCCGTCTCAGCGGCACGGAGCAGGGCGTCGGCGACCGCTGGGGTTTCCTCGGCGCCGTACACGAGCAGCAGCTGCCGCTCGGGTCCGCCGCGACCGTCCGTGGCGGTGGCGTGCTCCACGACGACGCGGGTGGTGGTCAGCTGGTCGCCGACGGCGACGTCCATCTCGGCCACGCCGATGTCGACCTGCCGGACGAAGAGTTCCTCCATGGCAAGAAGCGTCCCGCCCACCCGGGGGCCGGGCGTCGCCTGCAAGGAATGATCAGCGCCGTGCCTCAGTGATGGGCTCTGCACAGGGTGGTCACCAGCATCGCGGCCTCGTGCAGGTGGGACTGCTCGGCCGGGGTCAGGGCCGGGTCGGCGCCCCGGCGGCGCACCGCGGCCTCCAGCTGCGACAACGGATTGTCCCGCGTGCAGGACAGGAGCACGTCGAGGAACACCTCGGCCCGCTCCGCGAACGCGTGACCAGGCTCGATCGCCACCTGGGCGACGATCAGGGCGCTCATCGCCACGTCGAGCTCCGGCGGGCCCTCGGTGCTGTTGCGCCAGTCGATGACGACCGGGCCGCCCTCGGTCATCACCACGTTCTCCGGGTGGAGGTCGAGATGCAGAATCCTGGTGCCGGGGTCCTTCGCGGACCGCACCCGCACCTTGTGCAGCCGCTCCAGGAGGTCGGCGAGGACGGTCCCGCCGTCGCGCAGGTCGAGCGAGCCGTCAGCGAGCGCCTGCAGCATCGTCGGCCCCTCGAGCCGCTCCAGGATGAGGTCGGCGCCGCTCGCCTCATAGACCCTCGGCACCGGATACCCATGATCGGCGACATACCGCATGACGGTGGCCTCGGCGGTCGTGTCGCCGCCGAGCCGATAGCGCCGCAGCACCCGCCGCTCGTCGAGGGCGTAGACATCCGCGTCGCGACCGCTCGCCAGGAGTGCCGTCATGTCCTTCACCCTACTTGTTGCCCCTTGCAACCACCGGGTGCTAGAGCCAGCCGTTCTCGTCGGCGAGCCTGACCGCCTCAGCGCGGGTGCGGGCGCCGGTCTTGCCGATCGCCGCCGACAGATGGTTGCGCACCGTGCCCTCCGACAGGCCCAGCTGCCCCGCCACGTCGGCGGCGGTGCCACCCTCCCTGGCCGCCCGCAGCACGTCGGCCTCCCGGGGCGTCAGCGGGCTGTCGCCGCTGGCCAGGGTCTCCGCGGCCAGGGCGGGATCCACCACCCGCAGCCCGGAAGCGATGCGCCGCACGGCGTCGGCGAGCTGCCGGGCCGGTGTGTCCTTGACCACGAACCCGGACGCGCCGGCGGCCATCGCCCGTCTCAGGTACCCGGGCCGCCCGAACGTCGTCACCATCAGCACCTTGCAGCCGGGCATCGCCTTGCGCAGCGCGGCGGCGGCCGCGATCCCGTCGATGCCGGGCATCTCCACGTCCAGCAGCGCCACGTCGGGCCGGTGCTCCCGCGCCGCCGCGACGACCTCGTCCCCGCGCCCGACCTCCGCCACGACGCTGAGGTCAGGCTCAAGATCGAGCAGCGCGGCGAGAGCCCCCCGGACGAGCGCCTGGTCATCCGCGATCAGCAACCGTATCGGCGTCGAACCCACGCACGGATGCTGCCATATGCTGTCTGCTGTTACCCGCTGTGTCGCCTGCGGCGATGGGCTCGCTGCCCCACGCTGCGCGCGGGTCCCGCCGGGGGGATTCTCACCCCCGGAGCCCCCCAATGCGTCGCTCCGCGACGCACTGCCAGCGCGCAGAGCGCGCGGCAGCTTCCTACGCATCCGCGTGCCATCCCCGGGTGCCTCACCGCCGCGTTTTCCATGATCCGGAAGACTTTTAGTCGCCAGGGCGACGAAATCTCTACCGGATCACGGGGAAGGCCGGCCGTCGGCTGGGCTGGGCTGGCTCTCCATGATCCGGTAGACCTTGTGCACCCCTGACTGCACGAAGTCTTCCGGATCACGAGAGTCGCGCCGGCCAGCCGTTGGGGTGGGCCTGTTTTCCATGATCCGGAAGAGTTTTGGTCGCCAGGACGACGAAATCTCTTCCGGATCATGGGTTACATCGCTGGCCGCTGGCTGGGCTGGCTGGTCTCCGTGATCCGGAAGACGTTGTGCACCTCTGGCTGCGCGAAGTCTTCCGGATCATGAGGCACGCGGTCGGGCGCCGGGGGAGCGCGGGTTAGGGGGAGGGGGACTTGTGGAGGGACGGCGTGGTGCGGGGTTCCGGGACCTTGGGCCCGTCTGATTCGTCGGTGTCCGGGGCTTCGTCGGCGAGCATGCTGCGTTCGTCGAAGGGGTCGCCGCCGTCCAGGACCAGCGTGGCGCGGGCCCGGTCCAGGTCGCCTGACCAGGCTCCGACCAGCAGGGTCGCGACCGCGTTGCCGGCGAAGTTGGTCAGGGCGCGGGCCTCGGACATGAAGCGGTCGATGCCGACGATCAGGCCGACCCCGTCGGCGAGCGCCGGTTTGTGCGCCTGCAGGCCGCCCGCCAGGGTCGCCAGGCCGGCGCCGGTCACGCCGGCCGCGCCCTTCGACGCCACGATCATGAAGACCAGCAGGGAGACCTGTTCGGCCACGGACAGTGGTTGGTTGAGGGCGTCGGCGATGAACAGTGAGGCCATCGTCAGGTAGATGGCGGTGCCGTCGAGGTTGAACGAGTAGCCGGTCGGCACCGTGATCCCGACGACCGCTCTGGACACGCCGGCGTGCTCCATCTTCGCGATCAGCCGGGGCAGCGCCGACTCCGACGACGAGGTCGACAGGATCAGGAGGAACTCGCGCCCGAGGTACCGCAGCAGCTTCAGCAGGTTGAGCCCTGTCACGAGACGCAGCAGTGGCCCCAGGACGAGCAGCACGAAGATCAGGCAGGTCGCGTAGAAGCCGAGCATGATCTGGGCGAGCCCGGCGAGCGCCTTCCAGCCGGTCGCGCCGACGACGGCCGCCATCGCGCCGAACGCGCCGACCGGGGCCACCCACATGATCATCGCCAGGATGCGGAACACCAGGCGCTGCAGGATCGACACGCCGTGCAGGACTCGGTCGCCGAACGGCATGGTCTGCACCGCGAACCCCGCCAGCAGGGCCACGAGGAGGGTCTGCAGCACGGAGCCGCTGGTCAGCGACGAGAACAGGGTGGTGGGGATGATGCTGAGCAGGAACTCGACGGTGCCCTTCGGTGCTGTGCCCGCGGCCTTGTCCCCGGCCTCCCTGGCGGCGTCGGTCAGGTCGAGGCCTGCACCCGGGTGGATGAGGTTGCCCACGACCAGCCCGATCGCGAGCGCGACGGTCGACATCGCCAGGAAGTAGCCGAGCGCGAGCCCGCCGACCCGGCCGACCTTCGCCGCCTGGCGGATCGACCCGATGCCGAGCACGATCGTGCAGAAGATGATCGGGCTGATCATCATCTTGATCAGGTTGACGAAGCCGTCACCGACCGGTTTGAGGCTCTTGCCGAACTCCGGCCAGAGCAGTCCCACGGCGATGCCGGCCGCGACAGCGATGATCACCGCGAGGTACAGGAATCGAGTCTTGTCGCGCTCCATACGGAACGTATTGCCCATATCACAGTGATCCGAATCACTGTTTGCCCCGCGAAGCGCGGCCCAACACGCGAAGCGCTCAGCCCGCCAGACGGGTGATAGTCCTGACCGCGGCGGTCGTCACCCTGGCGGCGAAGTCCAGGTCGAGGGTGTCCAGGGTGTCGGTGGGCCGGTGGTAGTCCGGGTTGCGGTACTCGGCCGTGTCGGTCACCAGCAGCGAGCGGCGGCCCGAGGCCCAGTACGGCACGTGGTCGCTGCGCAGCACGACGTCCATCGCCTCGACCGGGATGACGAGGGGGAATGTCGGCAGGTGCGGGGCGGCCGCGGAGGCGAACGCGTCGGCGAGGCCGGCCGAGGCCGGGTCGGCGACCAGCGCGATGAAGTCGCCGACCGTCGGCGGGTCGAGCAGGAACGACGGCGCCGACTGGGTCGGTGACGTGCGGCCGATCATCTCGAAGACGATCGACTCGGTGCCCGGGGTGATCTGCCCGACATGGGCGGTGCTGCCCTGGAAGCCGTCCTCCTCGCCGCCGAAGAGGCAGAAGCGGATCGTGCGGGCCGGCAGGTCCAGGTCGCGCAGCGCGCGGGCGGCCTCCAGGACGCCGGCCACACCGCTGGCGTTGTCGTCCGCGCCGGGGGTGTCCTCGACGGTGTCCCAGTGCGCGCACAGCTCGACCGCGTCGTCGGAGGTGCCGCCCTCGATCTCGGCGACGAGGTTCACGTCGTGCAGCTCACCGCCGTACCGCTCGACCCGTACGACGAGACCGAGGCTGCTGAGCTCGTCGGTGATGTACCGGAGGGCGGCGGGCACGCCGGGCAGGTCGCCGCAGCGCGGCCCGTGGGCGACGAGCGCGGCGACGTGGCCGCGGAGACGATCGGCGGAGATCATGTGCACCAGAATATGGAACAGGACATGGAACAGCCCCCGAGGTTCCCGCGCTGACTGCGCGTGGGCCGGCTGGACTGACACCGGAAAGCCTCGGGGGCTGGGAAACTGCCTCGTATTCGCCGTGCCGCCATCCGAGCGGCCGCACGAAGTGCGAGTCCAGAGGACGGCGGCTAGCGGACAGTCACCTCATGAGTCCCATTGCTACACAACTTTGGACCACCTCCTTTCCCATGTACGACCAACCTAGCCACGAGCTTCGAGCGGCTGCAACGGTTTTTCGGGAGCAAGCAGGTTGTCTTCGGCCTCGAGCCGCTTGATGAGCCGCCGGACGATGATCAGCGGGACGATGCCGAAGACGCCGAATGAGATGTCCAGCACCGTCCACCAGCCCGGGATGCCGCGGACCGGCCCG
Organism: Dactylosporangium sp. NPDC051087; assembly: GCF_055586325.1. Taxonomy (NCBI): domain Bacteria; kingdom Bacillati; phylum Actinomycetota; class Actinomycetes; order Micromonosporales; family Micromonosporaceae; genus Dactylosporangium; species Dactylosporangium sp. NPDC051087. The sequence continues at coordinate 161,705 of NZ_JBVJIJ010000021.1, forward strand.
GCGAACAGGGCCAGCGGCACCACGCCGACGCACGCGATCATGCCGAACTCGATCACCCAGATGTTGCGCACCGGGTCGCGCAGCGGCCCCCAGAAGGCGACCGCGATCACCAGGTGCGCGAAGGCCAGCCAGTCGGTGCCGTACATGATGAACGGATAACGGTCGTTGGTCTCGGTGATGCCCAGGTCGACCCGCGCGATCCAGTCGACGAGCGGGTCGGGCGCGGCGTCGATCCGGTCCAGGACCGACCGCAGCCAGTGCACCTCGTGCTCGAGCGGGAACGCGGTCACTCCGCTGGCGACCAGGCCGATCAGGAACAGCACGAGCCAGATGCGGATCTTCCGCCGCGTGGTCATGGCCGCAGCGTAGGCCCGTCGGCGCGGCTTCGGCGGCCCTCGTCACGAGATCTGCGCAACACGACCACGCCGGCTCCCAGGGGGGTAGGAGCCGGCGCGGCCGAAGGGAGGTCAGTACCCGCCGCCGCTGTCCCCGGTGACGGCCTGGGCCTTCTTCCCCTCGGGCGTGAAGGCGAACCAGGTGCCACCCACGCCCTGGCCTTTGGTCTCGCCGACCTTCGTGTCGCCGGCGAACCGGTACGCGGGCCAGCTGTTGATCGTCAGCTGCAGCGAGCCGTCGGAGCGGGTGACCTTGCCGATGAGCTTCTGGTCGACGCCCTCGATCTTCATGTTCTCCACGTACGGCACGTACGGCCACTTCGCCAGGCAGTCCGCCTCGCAGTTGGACTTCGGCGGCTTCGGGGTGTCCTTCTCGAAGCGGTAGAGGGTCCAGCCCTTCCAGTCGGTCACCACCTTGCCGAGCGTGGCGTCGTCGCGGACCTTGACCCCGGCGACGTTGGCGGCGGCGGACGGCGCGGCGGACGTCTCCGCGGCGGCCGGCGCGTCCGTGCCGGCGGCGGGGGCCTCGGCGCCGGTCGCGGCCTGGTCCTGCTTGGTCAGGTCGATCGAGTCGCAGCCGGTCAGCGACAGGGCGGCCGCGGCGGCCACCGCAAGGGTGAGGACGATCTTTCGCATGTCGGGTCTCCTGGTTCGCAGCGTTGCCCAGTGACACGGGGGCGGCCGCGCCAGGGTTCGGCGTCCGGCGGTCGGCTGGCCGACAGCTACGATCTGGCACGTGAGTGAACCGATCGACCCGGACGTGCTGGAGTTCGCGCACCGCATGTTCGACCTGGCGCGCGCCGGGGCGGCCGACGAGCTCGCCGCAAACGTCGACGCGGGCCTGCCGGTGAACCTGACCAACGACAAGGGTGACACGCTGCTGATGCTGGCCGCGTATCACAATCACCCGCCGGCGGTCGCCGCGCTGCTCGCCCGCGGTGCCGACACCGGCCGGGCCAACGACCGCGGTCAGACGGCCCTCGCCGCCGCCGTGTTCCGCCGGTCCGAGGAGTCGGTGCGGGCCCTGCTGGCCGCCGGCGCCGACCCGGCGGCGGGCGGCCCGTCGGCCCTGGAGACCGCCCGCTTCTTCGACCTGCCCGAGATGCTGACCCTGCTGGAGCAAGCCCGATGAGAGACGTCCAGATCCGCGGCGACATGATCCGGCTGGGGCAGTTCCTGAAGCTCGCCGACGTCCTGGAGACCGGCGGCGAGGGCAAGGACCTGATCGCCTACGGCGAGGTCACCGTCAACGGCGAGGTCGACACGCGCCGCGGCCGCCAGCTGCACCGCGGCGACGTCGTGCACACCCTGGGCGAGTCCTACCGGGTCACCTGAGCAGCGCGTTCGCGAACGCGACGGACCGGGCGGCGAAGTGGCCCTGGCCGCCGTCGTGGCCGTCCCACTCGTAGAGCTGCAGGTCCTTGGTGCCGGGGATCGCGTTGTACGCCGCGAACACCGTCGACGGCGGGCACGTCAGGTCCATCAGGGCCGCCGACACCAGGGCGGGCGCGGTGATCCTGGCGGCGAAGTGCACCCCGTCCACGTAGTCCACTGTGGACAGAGCGAGCGCCGCCCGGGCCGGGTTGAGCCGGCAGAAGGCGGCGAACTCCGCGTAGGGGATGCGGTCGCTGATCGTCACCGCGCGGCGGATGTCGCACAGGAACGGCACGCCGGCGATGACACCCTCGACGTCGGTCAGGCCGGCCGCCGCGAGGGCCAGCCCGCCGCCCTGGCTGATGCCGCTGACCAGCACGCCGGACGCGAACGGCAGCGCCCGGGCGGTCTCGACGGCGCGCACCGCGTCGGTGATCAGGCGGCGGTAGTAGTACGTGTCACGGTCCAGGACGCCGCGGGTGAGGAAGCCCGGCGACTGCGGCCCGCCCGAGCCGTCCGGGTCGGGCGTGTCGCCGGCCCGCCACCCGCCGCCCTGCCCGCGGGTGTCCATCACCAGGTGGGCGTAGCCGGCCGCCGACCAGAGCAGCCAGTCGTGCGGGTAGCCGCGGCCGCCGCCGTACCCCACGAACTCCACCATCACCGGGAGCGGCCCCGTCACCCCGGCGGGCCGGCTCAGCCACGCCTTGACCGGCTGGCCGCCGAAACCCGTGAACGTCACATCGGTCGTCTCGACGGCGCGCAGACCGGTGTCGGCGGGGGTGAGCACCGCGGGCGCGGCGAGGTCACGCGCCTCGGCGAGGGTCGCGGTCCAGAACTCGTCGAAATCGGCGGGTTCGGGTGTCGCCGAGCGGTATTGCCGCAGCTCGGCGAGGGGCAGGTCGAAGAGCGCCATGCCGGCGACCCTATTACCAGGAACTTCCCAGCGCGATTACGGGTGCGACTCAGGTCCGCCCCGCATATTTGTTCATGTGACCGGCGCCGGAAAAACCGGAAGCCTCCCTGGATGGTCCATCCGGCGCGGTCACGCCAAACGTTTCACGACATGTTGCTGCGGCTGGGGGTGCTCAGCGGGGAGCAACGCCAAACGTTCCACATCATCTTGCCGCGGCTGGGGTGGTCAGCGGGGGGCAACGGTGATGCGATCGAGGTCGGGACACCATCTGCCGGTGGTGTTTCCGGCCTCGATCGCGTTCTGGCCCGCTTCGAGGCGCACGGTCAGCGTGACGGTCGCGACCCGGTCCCACCCGCCGCTGGCGGGGAACCTGACCTGCTGCCAGCCGCCGCGCCCGGCCCGCAGCCAGCACGAGCGGTCCTCGGTGGACAGGTAGGCGACGGTGACGGTGGCCTCGCCGGAGCGTTGCGCGGTGACCCCGGTGAACTCCAGGACCCGGTTGTTGCCGACGCCGGTGACGGCCCGCCCGCCGGACGCCGAGGAGACCTCACGCACCGTCATCTGACCGGGCCGACGGTTCGCCGCGGCTTCGGCTTCGACGGTTTTCGCTTCGGTACCGGTCGAGCTCGCCGACGCACGCGGCGTGGCCGGACCCGACACCGGGGCAGCGGCGGACGCGGACGGCGGAGCCGTGACACTCGGCGACGTCCTGGGGCTGGGCCGGGCGCTCGTGGACCGCGCCGCGGCGCTCGTCGGCCCGGCGGTGCCGGCGGCCCCGGTCGGCGCGACCGGTCCCAGCTGGTCGGCCGGCGTCCGCGCCTCGGGCCGCTCGCCGGCGCCGCTCGCCATGACCCGCAGCGCGACCGCCACGAGCGCCACCACGACGAGCACCGCGACGAACACGAAGCGTGGCTGGCCGCCGATGCCTGCCCTGCGCCTTCCGGTGTACGCGGACGGGCCCGGCTCGATCATGCCCGGCACGCTAGCGAATTCGGCGTACCAAGGCCATCAGGCGTCGGGAGACCGACCGGCGGCCACCGGTACACACGCGGCGACGGCCTCCTCGATCGACGTCAGGTGCGGCAGCCCGGCCGGCGCGGGATCCCAGCCCGGCCCGGCCGCGGCGAACCGGGTGCCCGGGAACCGGCCGGCGAGGCCGAGCAGCGTCGCCGGGTCGGCGGTGCCCGGCTGCTGCGACCAGACGATCGCGGTGCCGGGCACGGTCCGGTGCACCGCGGCCCGCAACGCGCTCCACGGCACCTCCGCGCCGAGCAGGAACGTGCCGATCCGCCGCTCGAACAGGGCCGCGGCCAGGGCGCGCAGCGGCAGCGAGTGCGCCTCCCGCGGCGCGCACGCCAGCAGGACGTGGTTGGTCCTGATGTCGTCGTGCCGCGGGGCGCTGACCAGGTCGAGACCGTGCGCGACGCCCTGGCTCAAGGCGTGCTCGACGGCGACGTCGCCGGTCACCTGGTGCAGCGCCGGGACGCACACCGCGGTCCAGACCTCCATCACGCCGTGCTCGTCCATCAGCTCCCGGACGGTGCGCGCGACCGTGCCGGTGTCGAACGACCGGGCCGCCTCCAGGAGTTGTCGCATATTGAGTTGTTCGTTGCGAGGGCGGTGTTTGGATGCAACCTCCTCACGCGGACTGCCGCCGCACGAGGGTGGTGGGCAGCACCGGGGACGGCTCCGGGCTGTCGCCGTTCATCAGCGCCAGGAGCTGCCGGGCGGCGGCCGCGCCGATCTCCTCGACGGGCTGCTTGATCGTGGTGAGCGGCGGCTGGGTGAAGGCCGCAAGGGGCAGGTCGTCGAAGCCGATGACCGCGACGTCCTCCGGGACCCGCCGGCCGGCCTGCCGCAGCGCGTGCAGCGCCCCGACGGCCATCAGGTCGGACGCGGCGAACACCGCGTCGAGGGTCGGCCGGTGGTCGAGCAGCCGGGTCATGGCGTGCACGCCGGCGGGGCGGGTGAAGTCCCCGTAGGCGATCGGTCCCGGCTCCAGGCCGGCCCGCTCGAGGCCCTCCCGGAAGCCGGCGAGCCGGTCGACGCCGGCGGAGACGTCCGGCGGGCCGGCGATCGTGACGATGCGCTTGCGGCCCGTACGCGCGAGGTGCTCGACGGCCTGGCGGGCGCCGCCCTTGTTGTCAGCGTCCACGTAGGGCAGCGTGCTGGTCTGCAGCGGCCGGCCGATGAGCGTGACCGGCACGCCGAGCGCGGGCAGCGTCACGACCAGGGGGTGGCTGCTGCGGCAGTAGATCAGCAGGACCCCGTCGATGTGGCCGCTGCTGAGGTACCGCTGCAGCGAAGCCGGTCGTTCCCCGGCGGCGAGCAGCATGGGCATGTCCCGCTCGGCGAACGCCGCACTGGCGCCGGCCAGCACGCGGGAGTAGAACGGATCGGCGAACAGCCGTGCGTTGGGCTCGCAGACGACGGCGGCGACCGAGCGGGGGCGGCGGTCGACGGCGCGGGCGGCGCGCTGCCGGACGTAGCCGAGCCGGTCGACGGCATCTCTGACCTGCTGACGTGCGGTGGGGCTGACTCGGGCGGAGCCGTTGAGCACGCGGGAGGCGGTGGCGGAAGAAACACCGGCAAGCGCGGCGACATGGGCGAGGGTGGGGTGTTCGGCAGCGGCGGTAATCGACATCGCGACCTCCTCGGATAGCAAGGCGTCGATATTGGGAGCGCTTCCATGCCGAGCGTCGTACACGGTTTCCGCACTGTCAACACGAGATTGCCGTCAGGTTTCGCTACCGGGGTTTCCACTGTAAATTTCACCGGCTTTCACGCGGGTGCGTGCTCTGGTGCCCGGTCCGGCGATCTCCTAGCCTGCTTGGCATCAACCCCCTTCAGTCGGGAGAGCCGTCATGCGTGACTGGATCGCCGTCATCATCGCCGTCCTGGGCGTTCTGCTGGTCCTCGCCGGCGCGACCCTGATCATGCTCCGCGCGCTGCCGGCCCGTGCCGCGGCTCCTGCCGCCTCCTCGGACCCCGACCCCGCCGTCGCCACCGCCCCCGTCACCGCGCGGATCGCCGGTGCCTGGAAGGAGCCGACGCCCGCGGACCGGCTGATCTTCTGGGGGATCATCCTGCTGGTGCTCGCGGCCATCGCCGCCGGCGCGATCACGTTCAACCTCGGCGCGGCGGGTGGCGCCACACCGGCTACCCGCTAGGTCTTGTGCCCCCAGCGATTTTGTGTCGGACCGGGAGACTATCCTGCCTCCGAGGTGACGTGTTGATCGCGCGGCGGGCCGTGTTGATCTCGCGCTCGCCTCGCGGAGCTGGCTCGCCAGCGGGTTCAACAGCCTCAGGAGGCCTTTCGTGACCACCGTTGCACCAAAGCCGATCGTCACCAGGCCTTGGCCGGTGCACAAGCCGGTCAAGGGCTCGGCGTTCGCTCGGCTGTTGCGCACGACGGACGCCAAGCAGATCGGTCTGATGTATCTGACCACGTCGTTCGTGTTCTTCATGATCGGCGGGTTCATGGCGCTGCTGATGCGCGCCGAGCTGGCCCGGCCGGGGCTGCAGTTCCTCTCCCCGGAGCAATACAACCAGCTGTTCACGATGCACGGCACGATCATGCTGCTGTTCTTCGCGACGCCGATCGTGTTCGCCTTCGCGAACTACATCACGCCGCTGCAGATCGGCGCCCCCGACGTCTCGTTCCCCCGGCTCAACTCGTTCGCCTACTGGCTCTACGCGTTCGGTGGCTCGATCACCCTGATCGGCTTCATCACGCCGGGCGGCGCCGCGGACTTCGGCTGGTTCGCCTATGCCCCGCTCAACAGCATCATCCACTCGCCCGGCGTCGGCGCCGACCTGTGGATCGTCGGCCTGGTCCTGTCCGGCCTCGGCACCATCCTCGGCGCCGTCAACATGATCACCACGATCCTGACGCTGCGCGCGCCCGGCATGACCATGTTCCGCATGCCGATGTTCACGTGGAACATCCTGGTCACCAGCGTCCTGGTCATCATGGTCTTCCCGATCCTGGCCGCCGCCCTGCTCGCCCTGGAGGCCGACCGCCGCCTCGGCGCCCACGTCTATGACGCGGAGACCGGCGGCGCGATGCTCTGGCAGCACCTGTTCTGGTTCTTCGGCCACCCCGAGGTCTACATCGTGGCGCTGCCGTTCTTCGGCATCATCACGGAGGTCATCCCGGTCTTCAGCCGCAAGCCCGTCTTCGGCTACAAGGGCCTCGTCGGTGCCACCATCGCGATCGGCGCCCTGTCGATGAGCGTGTGGGCCCACCACATGTTCGCGACCGGCCAGGTCCTCATGCCGTTCTTCTCGTTCCTGAGCTTCGTCATCGCCGTCCCGACCGGCATGAAGTTCTTCAACTGGATCGGCACCATGTGGCGAGGCCAGATCACCTTCGAGACACCGATGCTCTTCGCCATCGGCTTCCTGGTGACCTTCCTCTTCGGCGGCCTCTCCGGCGTCCTGCTCGCCAGCCCTCCGATCGACTTCCACGTGTCCGACACGTATTTCGTGGTCGCCCACTTCCACTACGTGCTCTTCGGCACCATCGTCTTCGCCGTCTATTCGGGCATCTACTTCTGGTTCCCGAAGATGACCGGCCGCATGCTCGACGACCGCCTCGGCAAGGTCCACTTCTGGCTCACCACGATCGGTTTCCACACCACCTTCCTGGTGCAGCACTGGCTCGGCACGCAGGGCATGCCCCGCCGCTACGCCGACTACCTCGAGTCCGACGGCTTCACCACCCTCAACACCATCTCGACCATCGGCTCCTTCATCACCGGCCTCTCCACCCTCCCCTTCATCTGGAACGTGTGGAAGTCCTACAAGGCCGGCCGCGTCGTCGAGGTCAACGACCCCTGGGGCCACGGCATGTCCCTGGAGTGGGCCACGTCCTGCCCGCCCCCGCTGCGCAACTTCGACTCGATGCCCCGCATCCGCTCGGAGCGCCCAGCCTTCGACGCCCGCTTCCCGGCCCACGCCCCGGGCCACTCGCTCGACGCCCCACCGCCCGGCGGCGCCCGCCCCCTCAGCCACGAGGCCGACGGCGGCGCCACCTACGAGGAACAGCGCTAACCCCGCACCAGCAGCTCCTCCACACCACAACGCAGAGCGGCCCCGTCCCAACCAGCCTGGCACTCCAGGCCACCGGGACGGGGCCGCTCCCTTTCCTTTTCGCCCTCGGCTCTCCCCCTCTTCGGCCGGCTGCTCTTGCCTCGGCCGGTCCGCTCTTGCTTCAGGGGCCGCTCTGCATCGGCTTGCTGTCCTGCTTCGGCGGGCGGCTCTGCCTCGGGGGGCCGCTCTGCCTTGGCCTGCTGTCCTGCCTCGGCCCGCTGTCCTGCTTCAGCCGGCCACTCTGCCTCGGCCTGCTGTCCTGCCTCGGCCTGCTGTTCTGCCTCGGCCTGCTGTTCTGCCTCGGCGGGTCGCTCTGCGAGGCTCGCTGTTTCTGCCCCGGCGGGCCGGTTCGCCTCCTTTTGCCGTTTTGCGAGTTTCGTGGTCCGCCCCAGTCCGCTGCCCTTCCGAGGCCCGTCATCCCGCAGCAGCTTGTCGATTCGCCGCCTGCCGCCGGGTTGCTGCGACGTCCGGCCCGGCTCGGGACATCCGCTCAACGAGCCTGGCCGGTATCTCCAGTCCGCCCGTTTGCTGGCGTTCCTCGCCGGTCGGTTGTGTCCGCCGCCTCCAACGTGGCGTCGTCGTTCCGCTGCGGGCTGGACTTGCGGGATCGGCGGCGTGATTTCGCTGTGTGCCGTCGGGTTGCCGCGGTGTCCGGCTCGGGTCGGGATGCGCTCAACCGGCGTGGCTGCTGTCTTCAGTCCGCGCGTTTGCCGGCAGTTCTCGCCGGTCGGCTGTGTCCGCCGCCTCCAATGCGGCGTCGTCGTTCCGCTGCGGGCCGGGCTGCGGGATCGGCGGCGTGATTTCGCTGTGTGCCGTCGGGTCGCTGGGGCGTCCGGCTCGGCTCGGGAACGTTCAACTGGCGTGGCCGCTGTCTCTGGCCCGCCGTTGGCTGGTATTCCTCGCTGGTCGGCTGTGTTGGCCGCGTCCGCTGTGGCCTTGACGTTCCGCTGCGTTCTGCTGCGTTCCGTTGGGTTGCCGCGACCGTCGGCCCGGCTCGGGAGCGCTCAACCGACCTGGTTGTTGTCTCCAGCTAGCCCGCCTGCTCCGATTTCGCACCGGTCTGCCACTTCTATCGCCCCCGCTGTCTCTGCCGCGGCCGTCGTGCCCGTCGCGGCCGTTGCGTCCGTCGGCGGCCGTCGTGCCCGCTGCGGCCGTCGTGCCCGCTGCGTCCGCCGTGCCGGCTGCGTCCGCCGTGCCGGCTGCGTCCGCCGCGTCCGCCTCGTCCGCTGCGACCGCCTCGTCCGCCGCGTCCGCTGCGACCGTCGCGACCGCCAGGTCTGCCGTGCCCGCGCGGGTTGCCGACGTTGGGCGGTGTGAACAATGCCGCAGTTGACCCTCGTGCGACTTCAGCGACCAACACCTGTGGTCGGCGGGCCGCCCTGACCGCGCCCCGGAACGCGGTGGCCTGAGTGGGGTGTGGGGCGGCCGGGTTTGTGTCACACCACGTCGGCGAGGCCGAGGCGGACGGGCCCGGTCAGGCGGCCGCGCGCATCGGTGCGAGTGACCGGCCGCGGCACAGTTGGGCGGCGCACCCGATCGGAGCGGACGCCGCCACAGTCGACGACTCGTAACCCCGCCCGCAACGCGTCAGGTCGGTGGGGTGAGGACGCCAGGAATCCGCCGCTCAGCGGCTCCCGGTCTGCCGCCGACTCGGCGGGCCACGTCCGTCGGTTACCGCGTCTTTGTCGGTGGTCAGCGTGCGCGGCCTGTTCCTGCCGGCGGCGTTGTCCAGCAAGCCCGATGACCGGATCCTCCAGGGCGGCAGCAGTCCGCCGGCCGGGTCAGCCCTGAGGCATGAGGGCTTGCCTCGGAACGGTGGCGCTCCTCGCGGTCGGCATCTGTGGCTGCTCGGTAACGATCCGATGCGAGATGCTCCCGGTCCGGAATGGGCAATTCCCACGAACGGGTGAAGGGGGCGGGCGGTCCGCGGGGCGCGTCGAGCCGCCGGGTGTGCCGATGGCTGGGAACGGCAACTCGGCCGTTGCCCCGGGCGGAGTTGTCGGATTCATCCTTTTGGGCGAATGGCGCGGGAGAGCACGGCAGTCCTCCGACCTTCCGTGAAACCGGCGGCAGGGCGCTGTGATCCCTGAGAGTGACTGCGGGTGATTGCAAGAGGGACGCACAGAAAGGGGCCTCAGCGGGCCGCTCCCGGCCTCGATCGACCTCATGGTGGTCCTGGGAGCAAGTGGCTTCGTCAGGCGCGGACCTTGGACGTGCGGGGTCCAAGGTCCGGGTCGTCGCCGGGCCGGTGCGTCAGGCCGGCTGGGTGACGCCGCGCTCGCGGGGCTGGGGGAGCCGGCCGGAGACTGTGCCCGGCGGGATCGGGACCCCGAGGATGTCGCTGACACCGACCACCGCGAACAGCCGCGCGATGAACGGGTTGGGGCGGCGGATGTGCAGCTTGACGCCCATGCTGTGGCAGATGCGCTTGGCGACCACAAGGGTGCCGATGCCGGTGGAGTCGAGGAACGTGACGCCGGCGAGGTCGATGACGAGCGTGTCGATGTTGCCGTCGAGCACTGAACTCACCGCTGTGCGAAGCTCCTGAGCGGTCTCATAGTCGATTTCGCCGCTCAGAGTCAGCAGGGCTTCCCGCTGATCCGAGGGGCGGGTTTCGATCGACAACTTCACGTGACCCTCCTGGTGCTGAGTCGTCCACCATGGACGACCCTTCGAGGTCCCGCAAGCGTAGCGAAGTCTTCCCTGTTTCGCCACGCTCCGTGTAGGTGGTCCTTACGTAGTGACGTGAGAAGTCCTCACATCGGGTGCGGAACCGCTTGCCGGGATGACGGTACACGTCGGTTGTTACACGGCAAGTCCAGTTACGTGCCATCAGCCAGATGGTCAGGTTGACGATACGACTGGTTCACCTACGAGGGTGACCCCGGCCTCGCGCAGCTCAGCAAGGGCGGCGTCGACGGTGGGGCGGGCGACGCCCGCAGTGAGGTCCAGCAGCACGGATGTAACAAATCCGGCCCGCGCGGCATCGATTGCGGTCGCTCGCACGCAGTGGTCGGTCGCGATGCCCACGACGTCGACCGAGGTCACGGAACGGTCCCGGAGCCAGGTGGTCAGATCGACGCCGGACGAGCTTCCCTGGAAGCCGGAGTAGGCCGCCGTGTACTCACCTTTGGTGAACACCGCCTCGACGCGCGACACGTCCAGTGACGGGTGGAGATCGACGCCGCCGGTGCCGACCACGCAGTGCACGGGCCACGTGGTGACGTAGTCCGGCGGGTCGCCGAAGTGCCCGGCGGGGTTGATGTGGTGGTCCTGGGTGGCCACCACGTGGTCCCAGGATCCGTCGGCCACGGCGGCGGAGATGGCGGCCGCGACACCCGCGCCGCCGCCGACGGCGAGAGAGCCGCCCTCGCAGAAGTCGTTCTGGACGTCGACGATGATCAAAGCGCGGGTCATGCGGGTCCCCCAAGCATCTGTACGCGGGTCATACGGAGCCACCGAGCATCTGGACGGGAACCGCCGGGTCACCGGCGGACAGCTTCAGCCCCTCCCAGGGGATGGAGATGAGGCACTGGCGCAGGTGCTCGCGGGAGGCGGCCAGGTCGGGCAGGTCGGGCACGATCGCGCCGGCGCGGACGAAGGCCCGCTGCAGGGACCGGTCGTTGGGCTCCGCCACGGGGCTGCCCATGGACACCACGACCTCCTCGGTGGCGGTGCCGGTCGGCTTGTGCCGGCGGACCGCGGTCTTGCGGCCGCCGACGGTGCCCTTGTTCTCGGAGCGCTTGACCACTGGACGGCCGTCGACCTCGACCAGCTTGTACACCAGGCCGGCCGTCGGGGCGCCGGAGCCGACCACGACGGCGGTGCCCGCGCCGTACGCGTCGACGGGCTCGGCGGCGAGGGCGGCGATCGCATACTCGTCGAGGTCGCCGGAGACGATGATCTGCGTCTCGGTCGCGCCGAGGGAGTCCAGCAGGGCGCGGGAGTGCGCGGCGAGGACGGACAGGTCGCCGGAGTCGATGCGCACGGCGCGCAGGTCCGGGCCGGCGACCTCGATCGCGTTGCGGATGCCCTGAGCGATGTCATACGTGTCGACCAGCAGCGTCGTCTGCTTGCCGAGGGTGGCGACCTGCGAGGCGAACGCGGCCTGCTCGGTGTCGTGCAGGAGGGTGAAGGCGTGCGCGGCGGTGCCGGTCGTCGGAATGCCGTAGCGGCGGCCCGCCTCCAGGTTGGAGGTGTAGGCGAAGCCGGCCAGGTACGCGGCGCGGGCCGCGGCGACGGCCGCCTCCTCGTGGGTGCGGCGGGAGCCCATCTCGATCACGGCGCGGCCACGGGCGGCGGTGACCATCCGGGCGGCCCCGGCGGCGATCGCGCTGTCGTGGTTGAGGACCGACAGGATCAGCGTCTCCAGGACCACGCACTCGGCGAACGTGCCGCTGACGGTGAGGATCGGCGAGCCGGGGAAGAACAGCTCACCCTCGGCGTAGCCGTCGATGTCGCCGCTGAAGCGGTACGCCGAGAGCCACTCGCCCGTCGCGGGGGAGACGATCCCGCGGTCGACCAGGAAGGCGACGTCCTCCGGGGAGAACCGGAAGGACGCCAGGTGCTCGACCAGTCGCCCGGTGCCGGCCACGACGCCGTAGCGGCGGCCGGTGGGCAGGCGGCGGGCGAACACCTCGAAGACGCAGCGGCGTGACGCGGAACCGTCGCGCAGCGCCGCCGACAGCATCGTCAGCTCGTAGTGGTCGGTCAGCAGCGCGCTAGAGGTCACGCCGTCAAGACTATTCACTCCTCCGGGGGCAGCGAGCGCAGGGCCGCGGCCAGCTCTGCGCGTCCCGTCACACCGAGCTTCGCGTAGACCCGCATCAGGTGGTTGTCGACGGTACGGGAGGACAGGTACAGCTGGTCCGCGATCTCCTTCGAGGGGACACCGGCGGCGGCGAGCCGGGCGATCTGCCGCTCCCGCCCGGTGAGCATCGGCTGCGGCACGACCAGCGCCGGGGTGGCCGCGGTCGGGCACAGGACGCGCAGCTCGGCGAGCCGCTGGGCGGCCCGCGGCGTCTGCGGCGAGCGGATCCCGCGCAGCAGGGTGACCGCACCTGCGGCGGCCTCCGCGGCGTACAGGTTGAGCTCCTGGTCGGCGAGCTCCTCGGCGACGGCGAGCAGGCTGCCGCCGTCCTCGTTGGCGATCGCGCGGACGTGCCAGGCCATCGCCGGGGCGGTCCGGCCCTCGACGGTGTTCGACAGCGCGTCGAGCCGGTCGCAGACCTCGCCCGCGAAGCCCAGCCGGCCCAGGTGGTACAGCGCGAACATCTCGTGCGCGGCGAAACCGTCGCTGCGGGTGCGCGCCGCGAGCAGCCGCAGCACCTCCGCCGCGGTCGGCAGGTCACCGGAGGCGACCGCCACCCACGCCCGGGCCTCCTCCAGCCACGGGTACAGCACCTCCATGGAGCGGTAGTGCGAGTTCTCGGCGATGGCGAACGCCTCGGTCGCGCCGGCCGCGTCCCCGGTGAGGGCCGCGATGTGGGCCCGCTCGGCGTGGGCGAGCGCGACGAACACCTTGCCGGTGGCCAGCGCCGCGCAGGCCTGCGACGCGGCGCGGGCCGCCTCGGTCAGCCGGCCGCGGAGGCGGGCCGCCTGCGCGCGGACGATCTGCAGGTAGCCGGAGCCCATGTTGAAGTTGCCGGCGTCGGCCATGCCGGCGAACTCGGCGGCGACGATCGCGTCGACGGCGTCGAGGTCGGCGGCGAGGATCATCGCGGTGCCGCGGGCGAGCTCGATGCCGAGCTGGAAGTAGGGCAGCTCGACCCGCCACTGCGCCGACTCGGCGTCGACCGCGGTCAGCGCCTTCACGGTCTGCACGGGGGTGCCGCGCATCGCCTGCAGCTGTGCCATGTTGCTGCGGGCGAGCGCCCGCGGCCCGGGGGCGCTGGCGGCGCTGTCGAGGACCTGGCGGGCGAGGGTGAGCGCCTGGGCGTAGTTGCCGCGGTGCAGCCGCATCGTCGACTCCACGGCCAGCACCAGGGAACGCTCCCGCAGGTCGTTGAGCTTGTACGCCTGGCGGTCGATGTCGTCGACGGTGTCCGGGTCGCCGAGGCCCCACTGGGCGGTGATGTGCCGGATCGCCAGCCACCGGCTGCGCTGGGACTCCTCGACGGTCTGGCCCTCGTTGGCGTCGAGGATCGCCACGGCGTCCTCGGGCATGTTGACGAACATGAGGATGGTGGCGAGGGTCTCCGCGGCGTCGAACCCGCCGCCGGCGGCGAGCGCGGCCTTGCCCAGCCGCATCGCCAGGGCCATGTCATAGGTGGCGAACGCGAGCCGGCACGCCATCAGCAGCTGCTGCGGGTCGCGGGCGGTGTCGCTGTCCAGCCGCCACACGGCGACGCGGAGCAGGTCGTCGCGGCGCCGGGCACCGCTGCTCTCCACGAGCGTGGCCAGGTCGGCGAGCAGCCGGCGGACCCGGGTGACCGGGCAGCGGCGGCGCACGACCTCGCCGTACAGGGGATGCGCCAGGCGGACCGTGGTGCGGCGGTCCTCCACGACGACGCGGATCAGCTGCCGCTCCTCGGCGGTCTCCACCGTGTTGAGGTCGGTGGCGCTGACCAGCAGCGGCAGGCCGATCGGCTCGCCGAACGCGACCAGCTCCAGCACCGCCCGCTCCTGCGGGGTGAGCTTGCCGATGCGGGCGTCGACGACCTCGGTCAGCGTCGGGGCGAGGTCGACCTTGCCCGTCCAGCGCTGCATGCCGTAGCTCTCGATGATCTCGCCACTGGCGTGCGCGGCGATGACCAGCTCGCGCAGCAGCAGCGCGTTGCCCTGGGAGAGCTGCTGGAGCCGGTCGACGGAGGCCGAGTCGACGGGGCCGCCGAGCACCTGCTGGAGCAGGTCGGAGGTCTCCTGCGGGGTCAGCGGGGTCAGCTCGATCCGCTCGACCAGGTCGTCCTTCCACAGCGCGCTGATCGGGTCGTGGACCGGCTCGCCGGTGCGCACCGTGCCGATCACCGTCGCGTTCTCGGACCGGGCGACGTAATACACGAGCGCGGCCGACAGCGGGTCGAGCAGGTGAGCGTCGTCGATGGCCACGACGATCGGCCGGCCGGCCGCCTGCCGGTGCAACGCGTCGACGGCCCACCGCAGCAGGCCCGCCGGCGAGCCGCCCGAGGGCTGGTCCGGCGGCAGCACCTGGGCCAGTCCGCCGAGCGGCAGACCCGCCGTGGCGGCGTTCGCCGTCGCCGTCCAGACCGCGAGCCTGTCCTGGTCAAGGGCATTGACGCCCTCTCTCAGCAATCGGCTCTTGCCGATGCCTGGCGGGCCGCCCAGAATGAGACCGCGACCGGTTGAGCCGGTGGCTGCCTCGGCGAGACGGACCAGTTCAGCGTTTCGACCGACAAAGCTCCAGGGGGGCACCGTCGCAGCATATCGATAGGTCGATTACTGCGCGTACCCGAGGAAGCACGAACTTGAGTAGTGCCTCCGGAGTCAGTTGAGTAGCACGAGTACTGCCTCCGTAAGTGCCTGTTCACGTAGCGTTCCGATGCTTACCCGGCCGTGCACAAGGAGGTCGCACATGGGGTCTGGGATCATGCAGGCGCCGCTGATCGATCTGACAGTCACGACGCCCGGGGGTCCAGTGTCCGCCATGCCGGTCCGCGGCAGCAGGAGTCGTCGGCAGCCCGAGCCCTGCTCCGCATCAGGGGCCCGCAGCTACGCGGTGATCGCCGGCTCGCCCCGCAGCGGCAAGACGGCGCTGCTCAACGCGCTGATCCGGCGCGTCGAGCCGACCCCGGCCGGCGACGCCTGGCTCGTCTTCCGCCACGGTGAGAAGCCCGAGACCCACGCGTACGTCCCCGGCCACCGGGAGCCCCGCACCGTCGTCGGCGCCTTCGTCCCCACCCAGCGCGACCCGCGTCCCGGCCCGAGCCGGCCGGCCCGCCGCATCGAGATCACTCACCCCGCGAGCCTGCTCAAACGCGTCGCCTTGGTCGACACGCCCGGCAGCGGGGGCCTGGACGCCGCCAACGCGGAGATCATTCTCGACGCCACCGAGCGGGGCCTCGGGCTGCTGTTCGTCGTCGACGCCGCGGCCCCGCTGTCGCGCGCCGACCTGGACCTGCTGGCCGCCGCCGCGGGCCGGGTCGACCGGATCGCGTTCGTGCTGACCCGCATCGACCAGCACGACGCCTGGCCCGAGATGCTGGTCGCCAACCGGGCGCTGCTCGCCTCCCGGGGCCAGCGGCTCGCCGCCGCCCCCTGGTTCCCGGTGTCGCTGGACCCCGAGGCCGTCTTCGGCGTCGCCGAGCTGCGCCACGAGCTGGAGACCTGGGCCGAGGCCCGGCCCGCGCCGGTCGGGGTCGCCGCCGCGACCGTCTCCGGCGCCGGCGACGAGTGGCAGGAGATCCTGGAGCGCGAGATCGCCGTCCGGCGGGTCGCCGCCGTGCAGCGGGTCTCCATCGACCTGGCGACCATCCACGTGCGGTGCGTGCAGGAGCTCGGCTCCGGCAAGGGCTGCCCGGAGCTGCCGCACGTGCTCGACCGCGAGCTGCACGCGCTGTCCGTGCGCACCACCCGCCAGCTGCGCGCCGACACGCGCGAGGTGATCGGCGCCGTCTTCGCCGAGCTGCTGGACACCGCGCCCGACGAGGTCGTCCTGGCCAGGGTCGCCGCCGCGGCCCGCCGGGCGGTCGACTCGCTGCGCGACGACGGCCGCGACCGGGATCACGCGCTGCTGCTGACCGCCACCTCGGCGGTGGCCACGATGGCCGGCGCGACGGCCGTGGACAACCTCTCCGCCGTCGGTGGCGCCGAGCCCGCCGACCAGGTGCTCCCGTCGCTGGGCATCGCCCTCAACGCCAGCTGCTACGCGCTGTGGCAGCCGAAGGTCGCCCCGGGCGGCCCGCCCAAGCACGCCGACAAGAAGGACTGCCGCAGGTGGTTGCAGCACGCGCTGCGCGAGATCGAGGTCGAAATGGGCCACGAGCTGGGCGAGCGTTATTCCGGACTGCGCCAGGCGCTGACAATCATTGGTGGGGACGCGGTCGACCATGGCGTGCTGCTCGCTTGATGGCACCATGTTGGTATGGCGGCGCCGCAGGTCGTACCGATCGAAGAGACCCGTCTCGAGGCTGATGAGGTGCCCGAGACCGACCGTCCGTGGGTGACCGTGGTCTGGAACGATCCGGTCAATCTCATGAGTTACGTGACCTGGGTCCTGCAGAAACTGTTCGGATTCAGCAGGGAGAAGGCTGAGCGCCTGATGCTCGACGTGCACCAAAAGGGCAAGGCGATCGTGTCGAGCGGTCCCCGGGAGAAGATGGAATACGACGCCTCCCGGCTGCAGGCCTACGGGCTGTGGGCGACGGTGGACAAGTCGTGACCGGTCCGGAGCGCAGCGGAGGTGACGTCGTGACCGGTCCGGAGCGCAGCGGAGGAGCCGGGCACGACAGGGGGCACAGTGTGACGTCACGTCGGCGCCGGAGCGCAGCGGAGGTGACGTCGTGACGATGTTCGTGCGTAACGGCACGGTGTGCATCGCCCGGTTCGGTCCTGCCGAGGCGGCCGTGCTCAACGAGGTCATGCTCGAGGTCATCACGCTGCTGTCGGAGGGGTTCGACCGCACCGATCCGGTGATCGCGCGGCTCTTCCCCGACATGTACCGCGACGACGCCGGCGCCTCTGAGGAGCTGCGCCGCTACCTGGAGGACGACCTCCGCTCGGCGAAGCTGGAGCAGGCGGCGCTGCTGCTGGACGTGCTGCCCGTGGAGGGCGGCGAGGTGGCCCTCGACGAGGAGCAGGCCGAGGCGTGGCTGCGCGCCCTGACCGACGTCCGCCTGACCCTGGGCTCCCGCCTCGGCATCGACAACGACGACGTCGACATCGAGGAGGAGCTCGACGAGGCCATCCTGAAGGACCCCACGTCGGCCAGGGTCGGGCAGCTGTCGGTGTACCAGTACCTGACCTATCTCCAGGAAAGTCTGGTGGGCGCCCTAATGGGGTGAGGTCGGTCACGAGCGAGCGGCGCTCGGGTTTCGGTAGGCTGTCGGACGTGCTGACCATCGACGCCGCGATCCTCGACGCGATCGTTGCGCACGCCCGCCGGGACCACCCCGACGAGGCGTGCGGGATCGTCGCGGGTCCGCTCGGCTCGGACACCCCGGCCAGGCACGTGCCGATGGAGAATGCCGCCCGCTCGATGACGTTCTACGAGTTCGACTCGAAGGAGCAGCTGCGGCTGTGGCGCGAGATGGACGACGCGGACGAGGAGCCGGTGGTCGTCTACCACTCGCACACCGCCACCGAGGCCTATCCGTCGCGGACGGATGTGTCCTTCGCGGGTGAGCCGAATGCGCACTATCTGCTGGTTTCGACCCGCGACCCGGAGCAGACCGAGATCAGGTCGTTCCGCATCGTGGACGGAGCCGTCACCGAAGAGCCGGTTCAGGTAGTTAATGCAGTCGTGGACTCACACGCCGTCCAGTCATATCTCTTCGGGCAGAGCCCGACGACCGTCGACTACGAGTGTCGCGCAGGCAGCTGACCGCCTGCAGTTGCACCATGTCCAGTCGTCAACCCGCTCGTACACAAGAGGAAATGATCATGGCTATCGAGGTTCGCATCCCGACCATCCTGCGCAGCTACACCGGCGGTGCCAAGACCGTCGAGGGCGCCGGTGACACCATCGCCGACCTGCTCTCCGACCTGGACAGCCGGCACTCGGGCATCAAGGCCCGCCTGCTGACCCCTGAGGGCGGCCTGCACCGCTTCGTCAACGTCTACGTCAACGACGAGGACGTCCGCTTCCTGGGCGCCCTGGACGCCAAGCTCAACGACGGCGACTCGGTGACGATCCTGCCCGCCGTCGCGGGTGGCGCGTTGGCGTTCGCGGCCGCCCACGCTCTGCGGGGCTGATCTCCGTGGCGCGCTACGAGTCGATTCTCGAGGCGTGCGGAAACACGCCGCTCATCGGGTTGCCCAGGTTGTCCCCGAGTCCCGAGGTCCGCTTGTGGGCCAAGCTCGAGGACCGCAACCCGACGGGCAGCGTGAAGGACCGGGTCGCGTTGTGGATGGTGAAGGCGGCCGAGGAAGCGGGCCGCCTCCGTCCCGGCGACACGATCATCGAGCCGACCAGCGGCAACACCGGCATCGCCCTGGCGATGGTGGCGAAGCTGCGCGGTTACCGGCTGGTGTGCGTCATGCCCGAGAACGTGTCGTCCGAGCGCACGGCGCTGCTGCGGATGTACGGGGCGGAGATCATCTTCTCGGAGGCGGCCGGCGGTTCCAACCGTGCCGTGGTCGTCGCCAAGGAGATCGCCGCGGAGCACCCCGACTGGGTGATGCTCTACCAGTACGGCAACGAGGCCAACGCCCGGGCGCACTACGAGACGACCGGTCCGGAGATCCTCCGGGACATGCCGACCATCACGCATTTCGTGGCCGGTCTCGGCACCACGGGCACGCTCATGGGCATCGGCCGCTACCTTCGCGAGAAGGTCGAGGACATCGAGATCATCGCCGCCGAGCCGCGCTACGGCGAGCTGGTCTACGGGCTGCGCAACCTCGACGAGGGCTACGTCCCCGAGCTGTACGACGCGAAGGTCCTCACCCGGCGGTTCTCCGTCGGCACCCGTGACTCGGTGCTGCGCACCCGGCAGCTGGTCGAGGTCGAGGGCATGTTCGTGGGCTTCTCCGCCGGTGCGGTGCTGCACGCCGCGCTCGCCGTCGCGCACCAGGCGCTCAAGGCGGGCAAGCGGGCCGACGTGGTGTTCCTGGTCGCCGACGGCGGCTGGAAGTATCTGTCGACCGGCGCCTACGGCGGCACCCTCGCCGAGGCGGAGTCCGCGCTCGACGGCCAGCTCTGGGCCTGACGAGCTCCCCGGGAGGCGGCCCGGCCGCCTCCCGGAAAAGGCCGCCTCCAGGAAGCCGCGGTCAGAGCCCGGTCACGATCCAGCCGAGCAGCAGGCTCACCGACGCCGCGCCCAGCAGCGCGAACGGCAGCCGCCGCTTGTGCACGCTGGCGAACGCGGCGATCGTGCACACCAGCCCGATCAGCCCGATGACGGTGACGGTCGGCGCGTACCAGGCCCGGGACGCGCTGACCAGCCCGACGAACGCCCGCAGCGCCACCGCCATCCCGCCCAGCCCGAGCGCCGCCGCCCAGCCGCAAACGGCGGCAAGGTGCCGCGGCTCCGGGGCGGGGTCCCGCTCGGTCGGCAGCCGGAAGGCATCGGGGAGATGCCGTCGCAGCCGCCTGGTGGTCCTGGACACGTCGACGGGCACGTCCACTCCTGGGGTCGTTTGGTGGCTTACGAATCCCAACGAGCCGGCGCACCCCGCGTCACGCAACCCTGTCACGTTGGCGACATCTGCCGTCCGATCGTTCAGCCTTGCCCGCCGGTCCGGCGTAGGCTGCGCCTCGTGACGGACTTGCCCATCGGCAGCAACCGGCCGGGCAACCCCCGCCGGTGCAGTCCGTCAGCACCCGGTAGCTGTGGCGGTGCCGTCATCCGGCATCACAGGACCACGAACTATCCTCACGTGACCGGCGTGATCCACACTGGCGCGCCGGCCATGGTCAGCGCGACCAGAGCGATGGGAGACAGCGTCTTGGCGTTGTTGGTAGGGGAAGCATGAGGCTCACCGTTCTCGGCTGCGCCGGCAGCTTCCCGGGTCCCGAGGCGCCCTGCTCGGCGTATCTCGTGGAGGCAGACGGATTCCGTCTCCTCGTGGACTTCGGCCCCGGTTCGATGTCGACACTGCAGCGCTTCTCCGGCCTGTACAACGTCGACGCCATCCTGCTGACGCACCTGCACTGCGATCACATGCTCGACGCGTGCTCCTACATCGTGGCCCGGCGCTACGCACCGTCCGGCCCGCTGCCGCCGCTGCCGGTCTACGCCCCGGTCGCCGCCCCGGAACGCATCTCCGCGGCGTACGGCGGCGAGAACGAGCCCATGGCGATCAGCGACGTCTACACGTTCTACTCGCTGCAGCCCGGCAGCTTCCCGATCGGCCCGCTCCACGTCACCGTCGACCGGGTCAACCACCCGATAGAGACCTATGGCGTGCGCATCGAGCACGGCGGGCGGGTCATCACGTATTCCGCCGACACCGCCCCCTGCGACCAGCTGATCCGGCTCGCCCAGGGCGCCGACCTGTTCCTGTGCGAGGCCAGCTACCTCGACGGCGAGGACAACCCGCCGGACCTGCACCTCACCGGGCGCGAGGCGGCCGAGCACGCCACCAAGGCCGAGGTCGGCAGGCTCCTGCTGACCCACCTGGTGCCGGCGTGGGGGAGCGAGGCGCTCACCCTGGAGGCGGCGAAGGCCGCCTTCGACGGGCCGATCGACATCGTCAGGCCGGGCGCGAGGTACGACATTTAGGCCGTGTATTTAGGCAGGGTTCGCCGATTCGTCAGTCGATGGTGGCCGCACGCACGGTCTCCGCCCCCATGGTGACGGCATGCGGATCGCGATCGTCACCGAATCGTTCCCGCCCGATGTGAACGGCGTCGCCCACTCCGTCGTACGGGTCGCCGAGCACCTCGTCGCGCGTGGCCACGAGCCCCTCGTGATCGCACCTCAGCCCTCTTCCGGGGCGCGGTCGGTCACCGGCGCTTTCCCGTACGAGATCATCCGGGTCCCCTCGGTCGCCACCCCCGGCTACGGGACCTTCCGCCTCGGGCTGCCCAGCCGCCGCCTCGCCGCCGCGTTACGCGCCCACCGCACCGACCTGGTCCACCTCGCCAGCCCCTTCGTGCTCGGCGCGCGCGGCATGACCGTCGCCGCGTCGCTCGGGCTGCCGACCGTCGCGGTGTACCAGACGGACGTGCCCGCCTACGCCCGCCTGTACTACCACTCCGGCCTCGGCGAACAGGCCGCGTGGCGGTGGCTGCGGCGCATCCACAACGCCGCCGACCGGACCCTCGCACCGTCGACGGCGGCCGCCACCGCCCTGCACAGCCACGGCATCGAACGGGTCTGGCTGTGGCGCCGCGGCGTCGACGCCGCCCGCTTCGACCCGAGCCGCCGCAGCGCCGCCCTCCGCCGGGCGCTGCTCGGCGCCGACCGCTCCGTGCTGGTCGGCTACGTCGGCCGGCTCGCCGTGGAGAAGCGGGTCGACCTCCTGGCCCCGCTGAGCCGCATCCCCGGCGTCCGCGTCGTGGTCGTCGGCGACGGCCCCGCCCGAGCGTCCCTGGAACGCGCCATGCCCGGCGCGGTCTTCCTGGGCGAGCGCCGGGGCGACCAGCTCGCCCGCCTCTACGCCAGCCTCGACATCTTCACGCACACCGGACCGTTCGAGACGTTCGGGCAGACCGTCCAGGAGGCGTTGGCGTCAGGTGTACCGGTGGTCGCGCCGGCCCAGGGCGGCCCCCTCGACCTGGTCGACGACAAGCGCACGGGGCTGCTCGTGCCGCCCTGCGACGCCGCCGCGCTCACCGACGCCGTCGCCGGCCTCGCCGCCGACGCCGAGCGGCGCCAGTCGATGGGCCTCGCCGCCCGGGTCGCCGTCGCCTCCCGCAGCTGGTCCGCCGTCGGCGACGAGCTGATCAAGCACTACGCCGAGGTGCTGCCCCTGTCCGGAGCGACGGCCGTGCCGGCGGTGAGCGCGTGAGGATCGTCCGCCTGGCGAACTTCGTCATGCCCCGGTCCGGCGGTCTGCGGACCGCCCTGCGCGCCCTCGGCGAGGGCTATGTCGCCGCCGGGCACGAGTCGATCCTGATCGTGCCCGGCGAGGAGCACTCCGACGTGTCCGACGCCCAGGGCCGGGTGATCACGCTGCCCGGCCCCGTCGTGCCCGGCACCGGCGGCTACCGGGTCCTCATCCACCGGCGCCGGCTCGCCCAGCTCCTCGACCGGCTCCAGCCGGACCGGCTCGAGGTCTCCGACCGCTTCACGCTGCGCTGGACCGGCCGGTGGGCACGCGACCGGGGCATCCCCGCCGTCATGGTGTCCCACGAGAGCCTCGCCGGGCTGCTCAGCTTCGCCGGCCCGGTCGGCGCCGCCTGCGCGGACCTGCTCAACGCCCGCAGCCACCGCGCCTACGACCAGATCCTGTGCACCACCGCCTGGGCCGCGGCCGAGTTCGACCGGATCGGCGCGGGCAACCTCGTCCGCGTCCCCCTCGGCGTCGACCTCGGCCTCTTCCACCCCTCACGGGCGTCGGCGGCGCTGCGCTCCCGTTTCGCCGGTCCCGGTCAGGTGCTGCTCGTACACTGCGGGCGGCTGTCGACCGAGAAGCGCCCCGAACGATCCGTCGAGGCCCTCATCGCCCTGCGCGCCCAAGGCGTCGACGCGGTGCTGGTCGTCGCCGGCGACGGCCCGCTGCGCCCCCGCCTGCAGGAACTGGCGCAGGGGCACGCGGTGCACTTCATGGAGTTCGTCGCCGACCGCACCGCCGTCGCGGCGCTGCTCGCCACCGCTGACGTGGTCCTGGCGCCCGGCCCGATCGAGACGTTCGGGCTGGCCGCCCTGGAGGCCCTCGCCTGCGGGACCCCGGTCGTGGTGTCCTCGGCGTCCGCCCTGCCCGAGGTCGTCGGCGCCGCCGGAGCAGCCGTTCTCACCGATTTCGCGGCAGGTGTACTGGACGTGCTCGCCCGTCCGGTCGCCGAGCGGCGGCAGGCCGCCCGGGAGCGGGCCGAAAGGTTCTCCTGGCCGGCCGCGGTCAGCGGTTTCCTGTCCGTGCACGACGCCCCCGTCTCTGCGAGTGTGCCGTGACGGTCTTCGTCGCGCTCGGCGACTCGACCACCGTCGGCTTCGGCGACCGGATGCCCGACGGGTCCTGGCGCGGCTGGGCACCGATCCTCGCCGCCGCGCTCGGCGCCCGCCTGCACAACATCGCCCGCAGCGGCGCGCAGACCACCGACGTCGTCACCGAGCAGCTGCCACACGCCCTCGACCTGCGCCCCGACGTCGCCGCCGTGCTCATCGGCACCAACGACACCCTGCGCAGCCCGTTCGACCCCGTCCGGGTGTCGGTCAACCTGGAACGCGTCGTCGCCGCCCTCCGCGCCACCGGCGCCGAGGTCCTCACCATCCGGCTGCCCGACCCAGGGCGCATGTTCGGGCTGCCCGGCCCGCTCGCCCGTCCCCTCGCCCGCCGGATGCGCGACCTCAACGCCGCGGCCGACCTCGTCGCCGCCCGGCACGACACCGTGCACTTCGACGCCGCGTCGGATCCCGGCTCGTACGACCGCCGCATGTGGAGCGTCGACCGGCTCCACCCGAGCGAACGCGGCCACCGCTTCCTCGCCTGCTCGTTCTTCGACCTGCTCACCGCCCGCCTCGGCGCCGGCATCGGCACCCGCCCGGACCCGTCGCCGAGCAGCCCGCCTCCGACGCGCACCGCGCAGGCGTGGTGGATGGCGACCCAGGGCACCCGCTGGATGATCCGCCGCTCGACGGACCTGCTGCCGGGACTGCTCGGCCTCGCGTTCGCCGAGGTCTTCGGATCGGAGGCGCCGGACCTGCCCCCGGGGCTGTCGCTGCCCGACAGGGTGGCTTGACTAGGCTGGACCGCATGGCTCGACCGGATGCTCGCGCAGCAGATCAACTTCGACCCGTCTCGATCACCCGCCAGTGGAGCATGCACCCGGAGGGGTCCGTGCTCGTCGAGTTCGGCAACACCCGGGTGCTCTGCACGGCCAGCGTCACCGAAGGGGTGCCGCGCTGGCGCAAGGGCTCCGGCCTCGGCTGGCTCACGGCCGAATACGCGATGCTGCCCCGCGCCACCACCACCCGCAACGACCGGGAGAGCGTCAAGGGCAAGATCGGCGGCCGCACCCACGAGATCTCCCGCCTCATCGGCCGCAGCCTCCGCGCCTGCATCGACCTCAAGGCCCTCGGCGAGAACTCGATCGTCCTGGACTGCGACGTCCTGCAGGCCGACGGCGGCACCCGCACCGCCGCCATCACCGGCGCGTATGTCGCCCTGCACGACGCGGTCGCCTACCTGGCCGGCAACAAGAAGCTCGCCGGCAAGCCCGCCCAGGTCCTGCACCGCTCCGTCGCCGCCGTCAGCGTCGGCATCATCGCCGGCGAGCCGCGCCTGGACCTGTGCTACGAGGAGGACGTCATCGCCGACGTCGACATGAACGTCGTCTGCACCGGCACCGGCGACTTCGTCGAGGTCCAGGGCACCGGCGAGCAGGCCGTGTTCTCCCGCGCCGAGCTCGACCTCCTCGTCGACCTGGGCGCCCTCGGCTGCGCCGAGCTCACCGCCCTCCAGCAGAAGGCGATCGCCGGATGAAGCTGCTGCTCGCGACCCGCAACGCGAAGAAGCTCATCGAGCTGCGCCGGGTCCTCGCCGAGTCGGCCCCGCACGTCGAGCTGGTCGGCCTGGACGACGTGCCGGCGTATCCCGAGTCGCCGGAGACCGGCCTCACCTTCGAGGACAACGCCCTGCTCAAGGCCCGCGAGGCGGCCACCGTCACCGGCCTGCCCAGCGTCGGCGACGACTCCGGCCTGGCCGTCGACGCCCTCAACGGCATGCCCGGTGTCTTCAGCGCCCGCTGGTCAGGCCTGCCCAGCGGCACCCCCGACCGCGACGGCGCCAACCTCCGCCTGGTCCTCGCCCAGGTCGGCGACGTCCCCGACGAACACCTGGGCGCCGCCTTCGTCTGCGCCGCCGCCCTCGTCTGGCCCGACGGCCGCGAGCAGGTCTTCCTCGGCGAGATGCGCGGCCGCCTGATCAGGACCCCACGGGGCGACGGCGGTTTCGGCTACGACCCCGTCTTCGTCGCCGACGGCCACGACCTGACCACCGCCGAACTCTCCCCGGCCGAGAAGGACGCCATCAGCCACCGCGGCAAGGCCTTCCGCGCCCTGGCCGCCACCCTCTGACCCCTACCTACCCCGGCCCCCGGCGCTCCTTGACCGCCGGGGGCCGACCCTCGACGCTCGACGCCCTCGACCACTGAGCTCGACCGCTTGGGCTCGACTGCTTGGGGCTCGACTGCTTGGGGCTCGACTGCTTGGGGCTCGACTGCTTGGGGCTCGACGGCTGGTCCTCGACGGCGTCGTCGGCCCTGCCAGTCGGCGGCTGGCTTTCCGCGGTGGCCAGCTTTCCGCGGCGGCTGGCTTTGCGCGGCGGCTGGCTTTGCGCGGCGGCCAGCATTTCCGCGGTGGGCAGCTTCCATAGCGGGTGGCTTGCCTTCACGAGGTGGGTCGCTTGCCTTCGCGGCCAAGCGGCGGCTCTCCGCGGCCGGCGACGTGCGTCCGCAGCCGGCGGCGGTCCTCCGCGGCTGGTGACCGTGCCTCCGCGCTGAGCGGCAACCCTCGGCTTGACCTGGCCAGACCTCGGTCGATCGACAGGGGACGGCCGACCTCGGCCAGCCCCTGTCGATCAGGCAGAACCCGCCACCGCGTGACTCAGGCCAGGGTGCCGACCTCCCGTTCGATGGCGGTCAGCAGGTCGCGGCTCGAGATCGTGGAGCGGACGGACTCGAGGACGGGGGCGAGGAACACGTCCGGTCCAGGCTGGCCCGCGTGCTGCTCGACCGCCGCCATCGCGATCCGCCCCGCCACCGACGGCGTGAGGGGAGCGCGGAGCTGCAGCCCTCGTACCGCGGACAGCAGCTCCACCGCGAGAATGCTGCACAGGTTGTCCAGCACGGTGCGCAGCTTGCGGGTCGCGGCCCAGCCCATCGAGACGTGGTCCTCCTGCATGCCCGACGTCGGCAGCGAGTCGACGCTGGCCGGCGACGCGAGCCGCCGGTTCTCCGCGACGATGCCGGCCGCCGTGTACTGCGCGATCATCAGACCCGAGTTCACCCCCGCGTCGGGGGTCAGGAACGGCGGCAGGTCCCGGGACCGGCACACGTCGAGCATCCGGTCGACGCGCCGCTCGGCGATCGCGCCCACCTCCGCCGCCGCGATCGCGAGGTAGTCCGCGGCGAACCCGAGCGGCGCGCCGTGGAAGTTGCCGGTCGACTCGACCCGGCCGTCGGTGAGCACGACCGGGTTGTCGACGATCGACAGCAGCTCCCGGGCGGCGACGGTCGTCGCGAAGTCGAGCGTGTCCCGGGCGGCGCCGGCGACCTGCGGGGCGCACCGCATCGAGTACGCGTCCTGCACCGCGTGCTCGAGGTCGTCACGGTGCGAGTCCATGATCGGGGAGTCCTGCAGCAGGCGGTGCAGGTTGCCGGCGGAGGCGGCCTGGCCGGGGTGCGGGCGGATCGTGTGCAGCTCGGGCATGAACGGCCGGTCGGATCCGAGCATCGCCTCGATCGACAGCGCGGCGGTGACGTCGGCCATCGTGAACAGGTGCGCCGCGTCGGAGATCGCCAGCAGCAGCATGCCGAGCATGCCGTCGGTACCGTTGATCAGCGCCAGCCCCTCCTTCGACGACAGGGCGATCGGGCTGACCCCCGCGTCGACGGCGCTGATCCGGGTGCCGTCCTTGGCGAGGACCCAGCCCTCGCCGATGAGGACCAGCGCGCAGTGGGCCAGGGGCGCGAGGTCCCCGGACGCGCCGAGTGAGCCGTGCTGCGGCACCCACGGCGTGATGTCCGAGTTCAGCAGGTCGACCAGGCCGGCGGCGATCTCCGGCCGTACCCCCGAACGACCCATGGCGAGGGAGCGGATCCGCAGCAGCATCATCGCCCTGACCACTTCCCGGGGCATGGGCGCGCCGATGCCGGCCGCGTGCGAGCGGATCAGCGCGTGCTGCAGCTCGGCGCGGCGTTCCGGGGCGATGAACGTGTTGGCCAGCGCGCCGAACCCGGTGGACACGCCGTACACCGGCCGGCCGTCACGCTCGATGGCGTCGACGATCGACCGGCTGGCGCGCATCGCGTCGAGCGCGTCCTGCGCGAGGGTCACCCGCGCGTTGCCCCGCGCGACCGCGATGAGGTCGGCGGGGGTGATGCCTGAGGCGGTGACGGTGATCAACACAGCTCCCCATTGAGCATGACGGTGGATACGAGGGGCACACCCGGCCGGTACGCCAGATGCAGATACGAAGGCGCGTCGAGGATCATGAGGTCGCCGCGCGCGCCGACCCGCAACTGCCCGACGTCGTCCCGGCGCAGCGCCGCGGCGCCGCCGGCGGTGGCCGCGAGCACCGCCTCCGCCGGCGTCATCGCCATCTCCCGGACCGCGAGCGCCACGCAGAACGGCATCGACGTCGTGTACGACGACCCGGGGTTGCAGTCCGTGGCGAGCGCGACCGTCGCCCCGGCGTCGAGCAGCGCCCTCGCCGGCGGGTACGGCGACCGCGTCGAGAACTCCGCCCCCGGCAGCAGCGTCGCCACCGTCGAGGACCCGGCCAGCGCCGCGATGTCCGCCGGCGTCAGGTGCGTGCAGTGGTCCGCGGACGCCGCCCCGAGCTCGACGGCCAGCTGTACCCCCGGCCCGGCCGTCAGCTGGTTGGCGTGGATCCGGGTGCCGAGCCCCTCCGCCGCGCCGACGGTCAGGATGGCGCGCGAGTGGTCGGCGTCGAACGCGCCCCGCTCGCAGAACACGTCCACCCACCGCGCCCCGGCGGTCCTGGCCGCGGTCAGCATCGGCCCGCAGACGAGGCTCACGTAGTCGTCGGTCCGTCCCGCGTACTCGGCCGGCACGACGTGCGCGCCGAGAAACGTCGTCTCGGCGGTGAACTCCCGCGCGACCCGCAACGACCGGGCCTCGTCCGCGACGGTCAGCCCGTACCCCGACTTGATCTCCATCGTGGTGGTGCCCTGCCGCAGCGCCTCACCCCGCAACCTGGCCACATTGGTCCGCAGCTGCTCGTCGCCGGCCGCTCTGGTCGCCCCGACGGTCGTGCGGATGCCGCCGCCCGTGTACGCCTCGCCCGCCATCCTCGCCGCGAACTCCGCCGCCCGGTCCCCGGCGAACACCAGGTGCGAGTGACTGTCGACGAACCCGGGCAGCACCGCACCCCCACCGGCGTCGACCCGGGCGTCGGCGGCCGGCGCGTCCACGGCCCGCCCGATCCACGCGACCTTCCGGTCATCGACGACGATCGCCGCCTGCCGCCGGATGCCGAGCGGCCCTTCACCCCGCCCCGGCACACAGGTGACGAGCTCCCCGATGTTGGTGACCAGGATCGCCCTCATCGCACCCCGCCCCTGATGTACGCCCCAGCAATGACGACGCCGCCACTCGGCGAGCGGGCAACGAGCGCATCGCTGCCGTCGACGACGACCGCCGTCTGTCGCCGGATGCCGAGCGCGTCACCCGCGCCGTCCGCCGGCACCTGGGTGGCGATGGTGGTGCCGGCGCCGATGGTGGCGGCGCCGATGGTGAGGGCGTCGAAGGTGGTGGCGCGGATGGTGGTGGCCTGGATCGGTGTCATCGCTGTCGCCTGCCGGGGAGTGCTGACCGGTCGATGGTGTGCAGGGCGGCGGTCAGCGCGGCGCCGACGTCGGGGACGGTGAGGTGGACGCCGTCGCGGACGATGACGCGGCCGTCGGCGACGACGTGGCGGACGTCGGCGGCGGTCGCGGCGAACATCACCGCCGCCGGGTCGCAGCCGGCGGTGCGGGGTGAGGTCAGGGAGATCGTGACGAGGTCGGCGCGGGCGCCCGGCGTGATGCCGCCGGTGTCGGTCCAGCCGAGGGACGCGTGGCCGGTGGCGGTCGCGGCGGTGACCAGGTCGGTGCCGGTGAAGTGGCCGCGGTGCTCGGTGTACAGCCGCTCGTGCATCTCGACGCCGCGGGCCTCCTCGAACGGGTCGATCACCGCGTGGCTGTCGCTGCCGAGCGACAACGGGCTGCCCGCGTCGACGAGGGCCCACGCGTGGCCGATGCCGTCGGCGAGGTCGCGCTCGGTGGTGGGGCAGAAGCACACGCCGGTGCCGCTGTCGCCGAGCTCGGTCCGGTCGGTGTCGGTGAGGTGGGTGGCGTGGACGGCGGTCACCCTCGGGCCCGCCAGCCCCCGGTCGGCGAGCAGCTCCGTCGGGGTGCGCCCGTGCACCGCGAGGCAGGCGTCGTTCTCGGCGCGCTGCTCCGACAGGTGCACATGGGTCGGCACGTCCTCGGTGAGCCGTGCGAACTCACCCAGCGCGGCCGCCGGCACGGCCCGCACGCTGTGCGCGGCGGCGCCGATCTTCGCGTGCGGTCGGGCCTTGAGCCGTCCGACGCGCTGCGCCCACCCGTCGACGCCCGTGTCGCCGAAGCGCAGCTGGACCCCTTCGAGCGGGCTCCCGTCGACGCCCGAGGTCAGGTACAGCGTGTCGAGCAGCGTGATCCTGATGCCCGCCTCGCCCGCCGCGGCGATCAACGCCTCGCCCATCGCGTTGGGGTCGTCATAGGCCGTCCCGCCCGGACCGTGGTGCAGGTAGTGGAACTCGCCTACGCAGGTGATGCCGGCCAGGGCCATCTCGGCGTACACGGCGCGGGCGAGAAGGAAGTAGGTGTCGGGGTCGAGGGCGGCGGCCACCGAATACATCTGCTCGCGCCACGTCCAGAACGTGCCCCGCCCGCCGTGGGTCCGCCCGCGCAACGCCCGGTGGAACGCGTGCGAATGCGCGTTGGCGAACCCTGGCAGCGTCACCCCCGGCAGCCGGACCGCGTCGAGCCCGTCGCCCGCGGTGCCGGGCGTGACCGCGGCGAACCTGCCGTCCACCACCTCGATCAGCACATCGGCCGCGACCCCGCCCGGCAACCACGCCCACGCGCAGTGAAACCGCAGCACCCCAGCACCCGCGCCGGAGCCCGCACCCGGCGACCCGCCCGGAGCCGTCAACGGACCCGAAGCCGACGCCGAAGCCGAAGGACGGGTCATTGGCACAGCCGGGCGAGCAGGTCGGTGAGCTTCTCGACGCCGACCGCGCAGTCCGCGTCCGACGCCGACTCCTGCGGCGCGTGCGAGATCCCGGTCGGGTTGCGCACGAACAGCATGGCGGTGTCGACGTGCTTGGACAGGACGCCCGCGTCGTGGCCGGCGCCGGTCGGCAGGACGGGAGCGCCGAGCTCCAGCGCCGCGAGCCGGCTCACGTCGCCGGTGAACGCGACCTCGCCCGTGACCGACTCCGGCGAGAGGGTGACGTGGGTGCCGTCGTGGCGGGCGCGCTCCTCGGCCCGGTGCTGGATCGCGGTGACGAGCCGGTCGAGGGTGTCGGTGTCGGCGGCCCTCGCGTCGAGCCAGGCCGAGGCGCGGGCGGCGATCGCGTTGGTCGCGTTGGGTGCGACGTCGACCCGGCCGACGGTCGCGTGGGCGCCGTGTGCGCGGGCGGTCTCGTCGGCGGCGAGGACGGTGTGGGCGAGGGTCAGCATCGGATCGTGCCGGTCGCTCATCCTGGTGGTGCCGGCGTGGTTGGCCTCGCCCGAGAAGTCGAGCCGGTAGCGCCCGTGCGGCCAGATGCCGCTCGCCACCCCGACGGGCTCGTCGAGCACGTCGAGGGCGCGGCCCTGCTCGACGTGCAGCTCGACGAAGGCGCCGATGCGGGCGAGCCGCGAGGGGTCGGGGCCGAGCGCGTCGACGTCGAGGCCGGCCTTGCCCATGGCCTCGGCCAGGTAGGTGCCGTCGCGGTCGCGCAGCCGCAGCGCCTGTGCCGGGTCGACCGCGCCGGTGAGCAGCCGCGAGCCCAGGCACGGCACGCCGAAGCGGGCGCCCTCCTCCTCGGTGAAGACCACCACCGCCAGCGGCCGGGACGGCGTCACTCCCCGCTCGCGGAGCCGGTCGATGGCGAGCAGCCCGGAGACGACGCCGAGCGGCCCGTCATAGCCGCCGCCGTGCGGCACCGAGTCGAGGTGGCTGCCGGTGACGACGGCACCCTCGCCGTCGGGGGAGCCCCACCATGCCCACAGGTTGCCGTTGCGGTCGACCTCCACCTCGAGGTCGCGGTCGAGGGCCTCCTCGACGAACCACTCCCGGCAGACCATGTCGGCGTCGGTCCATGAGTGCCGCAGATAGCCACCGTCGCCGCCGGCCTTGCCGATGGGGCTGAGCGACCCCCACAGTGCGGCGAACCTTTCCCCCGTCATCGTCATGCTGTCTCTCCCATCGGCACCCGGAGCCCGGTCCGCCCGGCGACCTCGGTGGCCTCGTCATAGCCGGCGTCGACGTGCCGCAGCACGCCCATCGCCGGGTCGTTGGTGAGCACCCTGGCCAGCTTCTGCGCCGCGAGCTCGGTGCCGTCGGCGACGGACACCTGCCCCGCGTGCAGCGACCGGCCGATGCCGACGCCACCGCCGTGGTGGATCGACACCCATGACGCGCCGGAGGCCGTGTTGACCAGCGCGTTGAGCAGCGGCCAGTCGGCGATCGCGTCGGAGCCGTCGCGCATCGCCTCGGTCTCCCGGTAGGGCGAGGCGACGGAGCCGGTGTCGAGGTGGTCGCGGCCGATCACCAGCGGCGCCTCGACGGTGCCGTCGGCGACCATCTCGTTGAACCTCAGGCCGGCCTTGTCCCGCTCGCCCTGCCCGAGCCAGCAGATCCTGGCGGGCAGCCCCTGGAACGCGACCCGCTCGCCGGCCATGCGGATCCAGCGGTGCAGCGAGTCGTTCTCGGGGAACAGGTCGAGCACGGCCCGGTCGGTGGCGGCGATGTCGGCCGGGTTGCCCGACAGGGCGGCCCAGCGGAACGGCCCCTTCCCCTCGCAGAACAGCGGCCGGATGTAGGCGGGCACGAACCCGGGGAACGCGAACGCCCGGTCGAACCCGCCCAGCTGCGCCTCGCCGCGGATCGAGTTGCCGTAGTCGAAGACCTCGGCGCCCCCGTCGAGGAACCCGACCATGGCCTCGACGTGCCGGGCCATCGAGTGCCGGGCCCGGTCGGTGAACTCCTCGGGCTTCTTCGCCGCGTAGTCGGCGGCGTCGCCGGGCTCGATCCCGATCGGCACATAGGACAGCGGGTCGTGCGCGGAGGTCTGGTCGGTGACGATGTCGACCGGCACGCCCAGGCGCAGCAGCTCGGGCAGCAGCACCGCGGCGTTGCCGGTGACGCCGACCGACAGCGCCCGGCGGGCGGCCTTCGCCTCGACCGCGAGCCGCACCGCCTCTTCGAGCGAGTCGGCGACGACGTCGAGATAGCGGGTCGCGACCCGCCGGTCCAGGCGTGCCCGGTCGACGTCGACGATCAGGCAGACGCCACCATTCATGGTGACGGCGAGGGGCTGGGCGCCGCCCATGCCGCCGCAGCCGGCGGTGAGCGTCAGCGTGCCGGCGAGGGTGCCGCCGAAGCGCTTCTCCGCCACCGCGGCGAACGTCTCATAGGTGCCCTGCAGGATGCCCTGGGTGCCGATGTAGATCCACGAGCCGGCGGTCATCTGCCCATACATGGTCAGGCCGAGCGCCTCGAGCCGCCGGAACTCCGGCCAGGTCGCCCAGTCACCGACGAGGTTGGAGTTGGCGATCAGCACCCGCGGCGCCCACTCGTGGGTCTGCAGCACGCCGACGGGGCGGCCGGACTGCACCAGCATCGTCTCGTCGGGCGCGAGGGTGGTGAGGGTGCGCACCAGCGCCCGGAACGACGGCCAGTCGCGCGCGGCCTTGCCCGTGCCGCCATAGACGACCAGGTCCTGCGGCCGCTCGGCGACGTCGGGGTCGAGGTTGTTCATCAGCATGCGCAGCGCGGCTTCCTGCTGCCAGCCGCGGGCCGTCAGCTTGGTGCCGCGAGGGGCACGGACCGTCTCCATGGAACTCCTCGGGTTAGGGCAGGAAGACCTGGCGGGTGGCGGCGGACCGCTCGAACGACTCGAGGCGGGCCTGGGTCTCTGTCGGCGCGGCGTCGCACATGGCCTGCAGCAGCATCGTCACCATCGCCGTCGGGGCGCCGTGGGAGTCGAACACCAGCCGCGACCCGACGGCCGCGGGCAGGACGAGGTCGGACTCCGCCGCGGCCGGGCTGACCGGCGAGTCGGTGACGGTCACGACCGTGAGACCGGCGGCGCGTGCCTCGCGCAGCGCGTCGACCGCCTCGCGCGGATACCGGGGCAGCACAAACGCCAGCATGGCA
Source organism: Dactylosporangium sp. NPDC051087 (assembly GCF_055586325.1). Lineage (NCBI taxonomy): Bacteria > Bacillati > Actinomycetota > Actinomycetes > Micromonosporales > Micromonosporaceae > Dactylosporangium > Dactylosporangium sp. NPDC051087. The sequence continues at coordinate 195,337 of NZ_JBVJIJ010000021.1, forward strand.
ACTGCGCCCGCCGCGCGTGCCTGATCCAGCCGATCCGCCAGCAGACTGCCGTGCTCGTGCAGCGGGCGAACGTCGGGGTGGACCTTCGCGGCGAAATAGCTGAACGCGGTGGCCAGCGCGCGGGCGGCCCGCATGCCGAACACGGGCAGCGGCCGGCTGCCGATCAGCAGCTTGCCCGCCTCGGCCAGCGGCGCGGGGTCGGCGAGCGCGTCGGCGAGGCGCTGCAGATTGGCGATCTCGGCGGCCAGGGCCTGCTGGAACTGGTTGGTGTCGGCCTCGACCGGCTCGTCGTCGCGGGGCGGGCGGTGCTGATATCCGTCGAAGGTGACCCTGATCTCGTCGCGCAGCGCGTGATAGCCGTCGAAGCCCAGCGCGGTGGCGAACCTGGTGACCGACGGCTGGCTCACCCCGGCGAGCGAGGCCACGTCGCCGCTGGAGAGATAGCCCGCCTGGCCGGCGTTGTCGACCAGGCAGCGGGCGATGCGCCGCTGGGCGGGCGTGAGGCGCTGCCCGTCGAACAGCTCCAGCAGCCGCCGCTCCATCTCCGTGGTCATGCCCTCGAATGTAAGACTCGTTTCAGACCACAGTCAAGCGCATCAAGTCATTCACAGTGTTGCCTAACCCGGGTCCCGGCGTGCGAGGCTGACACAGTGCGGCTGACCTATCTGGCTACGTATCCCATCAAGAGCTGCTACCGGGTCGAGACGGAGTCCGCCCAGGTGGAGCCCTGGGGGCTGGCCGGCGACCGCCGCTGGCTCGTCGTCGACGGCAACGCGAAGCTGGTCACCCAGCGCGACACCCCGTCGCTCGGCAGGATCCGGCCCGAGCCGCGCGACGGCGGCCTCCTGCTGCGCGCGCCCGGCATGCAGGACCTCTGGGTCCCGTTCCCCGACGGCAGCACCGTCGACGTCAAACACTTCTTCCTGTGGATCGCGGCCACCCCCGCCGGTACACCCGCGGACCGATGGATCTCTGAGGTGATCGGCCGTCCGGTCACGCTCGTCTATCTCGACGACCCGACCCGCCGTCCGGTGGAGCCCGGCTTCAGCGAGCCCGGCGACACGGTCAGCTTCGCCGACGGCTTCCCGCTGCTGCTCGTCAACGCCGCCTCGCTCGACGCCGTCAACGACTGGCTGGCCGAGGGCGGCGACGACCCGGTCGAGATGACCCGCTTCCGGCCCAACGTGGTCGTCAGCGGCGCGCCGGCCTGGGCCGAGGACGGCTGGATCGGCGGCCGGATCGTCATCGGCGACGTGTCGTTCCGCGTGCCGAAGGCGTGCAGCCGCTGCGTCATGACCACCCTCGACCCGGAGACCGGGGACAAGGGGCGCCAGCCGCTGCACATCCTCGGCAAGCGCCGCCGCTTCCCGGAAGGCCTGCTGTTCGGCGTCAACCTCATCCCGGACCACGAGGGCAAGATCGCCGTGGGCGACGAGGTGATCGTGGCATAACGGACCCGGCGGGGCGGGTGACGCGTCATGATCAAGGGGTGACACCCCTGCGGGTCCGGCCCCACCTCGCCGAGATCCTGGACCGGACCGCGCACGTGGTGCTGACGTTCAGCGTGCTCGGCAACCTGCTGCCCGAGCCCGGGGCGGTCGCCAGGCAGGTCCGCGAGATGCTGCTCGACACGGGCCATCAGATGTCGATCCTGGTCGGCGCCGGCGACAACCCGTTCGACATGCTCGCCGAGGCGTACACCGCCGGCGAGGACCCCGGCAGGCGTGCCGAGCAGCTCGTCCACGACGCGGAGCTTGACGCCGCCGGCCGGGCGCCCATCACGGCGGGCGCGCCCGAACTGCTCGACGCGTGCCGCGCCACCGGCCGCGCCGTCACCGTCTACGCGCCGCACAGCGAGTCGTCGGTGGGGCGGTTCCTGCACCTGCACGGCCTGCGCGCCCTGGTCGGGCCGGCGTTGGGGCGCGGCTTCGCGATGCGGCATCCCGCGGTCCGCACGATGGCTCCGGTACTGGAGGCGATCGGCGCCCACCCGGGAGAGACGGCGGTGGTGTGCGCCACGTTCTCCGCCATGTCCGCGACGCAACGGGCCGGTGCCCACGCGATCGGCGTCGAACGCATCCGCGAACCCCGCAAGATGCTGCACGGCGGCGAGGGCAGCAACGCCGTCGTCCAGTCGCTGACCCACCTCGCCGAGGCGGTCAGGGCACGCGCCGTCTGAGCCGGCGCCTCTGGTAGAACAACGCGCGTGTCATTTCTGCTGTGGTCGGGACAAGCCGTCGGGCATCGCCGCGCCGCCGTCGGAGCGCTGGCCGGGGTGGCCTGCGCCGCGGGCGCGGTGACGCTGTTCCCGGACCACCCGTTCGACCGGGCGAAGACCCTGGCGGCCGCCGTGCTGCTGGCGGTCGCCGCGGTCGCCGCCATGGTCTGGGCCGCGGCGATGGCGCACGTCGGCGTCCAGATCAGCATGTACAACGTGCGCATCCGGCACGGTCTGCTGCCGATGCCACCGATCACGGTGCCGCTGCGCATGGTCAACAGCCTGCGCGCCGTCGACGTGCGGCCGGGCCTCGCCCAGCGCTGGGGATGGACCTGGATCCCCGGCCGGGGGAGGGCCGTCATCGTGCGGTCAGGGCCCGCGCTGCTGTTCGACTTCGCCGGTCGCGAGTTCACGGTCAGCGTCGACGACCCCGAGGTGGCCGAGGCGGCGCTCAACCGGATGCGCAGCTCCGCGCGCTGAGGCCGGGAATTGGTGAAGCCCGGGGAGTATCCATCCCCGGGCCTCGGTTTGCCGCCCAATTGCACACACCGGCACGTTTAAGGTCGCAGATCAGCTTGAAGGCGTCGCGCTCTGCGATTGAGCTATCGGGCCAGGTTTGGAGGCCCGAACGGGAGTTGAACCCGTAGCCTCGACGACGAGGTCTGCGATCGGTCGATCCGGCGTTGAGCGGCGAATGCTCAGACTGGAGCGAGAAGTTGAGTTTGTGTTTCGGCTCCCGCGGCCGCCTCTGCCATTGGGCTACACCGCCACGAGTGACGGCGGAAGGAATCGAACCTCCACATTGACACCGCGCGCACCTGTCAAACTGAGCCTCAGGTTCAGTCTGCGCTCCTTGCGCACCGCCGATCCTAGCCGTCAGCCGAAGAGGAAGCGAAACACTTTCTCGCCGGCCTCCTGCTGCACGACCTCCGCGGCGTTGGCCTCCTCGCGGGCGAACTTCACCGCGGACTGGAGCTTCTCGACCCGCTCGACCAGCTCGTTGACCCGCTGCGCCGGCAGCGCGCCGGAGAACTTCACCGTCTTCCAGTAGCCGATGACGACGTCCTCGTAATACACCTCGACCTGCGCCGGGTGCTTCTCGGTCGCCTCCGCCTTCACGTGGTTGCGCGGGATCTTCTTGGTGCGGGTGGTCTGCGTCGGCTCGGTCGCGTAGCAGTCCGCGGAGGCGTCATAGGCCCACGACTCCGACGCGTCCAGCACCGGCAGCTTCCGCACGAACGTCAGCAGGTCCACCAGCTGCTTCTCCAGGAACAGCAGATAGGACACCGGGACGTCGCGCAGCAGCGGCGTGCCGTCGACGACGACGTCGGCGCGCGCGACGCAGTTGGTCCAGTCCTTCGTCGCGGTCACGTCGAAGAGCCGGGTCAGGATGGTGGCGGTCTGCCGCATGATCTCGTCGGCCTTGACCTGCACCCGGGTGGACTCGGGCGGCAGCTGCTCGCCCTCCTCGTCCTTCGGACGGTAGGTCCGCGCGATGCCGGCCAGCAGCGCGGGCTTCTGCAGCACGTGGTGCGCGTCGGTGAGTTCCTGGAAGGAGCGTGACTTGACGCCCTTCTCCACCGCGATGATCTGATTGAGCTTCGTCATAATGCGCCGAGTGTACGAGCCGGGTGCGACGAAAATCATCCGAAAAACGTGGGGCCGGTGAGAGTCGAACTCACACTGGCACGGACCTAAACCGTGTGCCTCTGCCATTGGGCTACGGCCCCGTAGCGACCGGCCATCACTCTACTCACGCCATGCGCGTGATCTCCACCGTGACCCCGAGGTGCTCGCTAGGCGCGCCGTGATACACCCCGCGCAGCGGCGGTACGTCGTCGTAGTCGCGGCCACGGGCCACCACCACGTGCCGCGGGCCGACCGCGACCCCGTTCGTGGGATCGAACCCGGTCCATTCGCCGGCCCACCATTCGACCCAGGCGTGGCTCTGCCCGGCGACCGTCTCGCCGACCTCGGCCTCGACCTTCGGGTGCAGGTAGCCCGAGACGTACCGGGCCGGCACGCCCCTGGCCCGCAACAGGCCCACCGTCAGGTGCGCGATGTCCTGGCACACGCCCTTGCGCAGCTTCCACGCCTCCTGCGCGCTCGTCTGCACGCCGGTGGACCCCGGGACGTAGGCGACGTTCTCCCGTACCCAATGCGACAAGGCCTCGGCGGACGCCTGCGGAGACCTGCCGGCGATCGCGTCCCACGCCTCGTCGACCAGCGCCGCGTCGACGGCGGTCAACGGGCTCTCCGTCAGCAGCTCCGCGTGCGTGTCGAGCACCGTGGGCGCGGCGAGCTCCGGCCAGGTCAGGTTGACGACCGGCAGCGGCGGCGGGGACACCTCGACCAGGCTGCTGGACACGACCCGCAGCTGCTGGTGCGGCCGGTGCAGGTCGAACGCGGTGACCTGGGTCGCCCAGTAGTCGTAGTAGCGGTAGGTGGTGGCGCCGGGCGTCACCTCGACCTGGCTGAACAGCGTCGTCTGCCACGGCAGCGTCATCGGGGTCAGCCGCGCCTCGTTGTAAGACGCCGAGACGTTGCCCGCGTACCGATACCCGGTGACGTGCCTAATCTTCAGACGCCAGCTCATGCCGCCACCTCCGCTGCGCTCCGGCGTCGGCCTGAGCCGGAACTGTCACATGATGAGCGGCCCGAGCCGCTTCGCTGGCCGCTCATGCCGCCACCTCCGCTGCGCTCCGGCGTCGGCCTGAGCCGGAACTGTCACATGATGAGCGGCCCGAGCCGCTTCGCTGGCCGCTCATGATCCACCCCATGCGACGGTGCCCCAGGTGACGGGCGTGGACTGCGGGAAGTAGCGGGCCGTGATCGCCGCGCTGGCCGTTGCGCAGGTCTGCTGCAACGCCCGCAGGTGCTGCGGCAGCTCGGCCAGGAGGGTGGTGGTGTCGGCGTACTCGAGGCGCGTCCTGATCTGCCCGATGGGTCGCCGGGCCGCGTCGGTCACGCCGGCCCGCTCCGTCGTCGGCGCAAGGTCGCGCAGGCACTGCTCGGCGGTGCCCAGCGCGTGCAACGCCGATCGCGGGAACAGCCGGTCGAGCAGCAGGAACTCCGTCACCCGCTGCGGGTCGAACGTGCCGCCGTGGGTGCGCAGGAACGCCTCGTCGGCGCCGCAGGAGCGCAGCACGGTCCGCCAGCCGGTGACCTCGTCGGTCGTGTTGGTCTGGATCGACAGCAGCCGGGCGGTCATGTCGACGCGCTCCAGGCTGCGTCCCAGCACCAGGAACCGCCACCCGTCGTCGCGGCTCATCGTGGATTCGGCGAGCCCGGCCAGTACCGCGGCACGCTCCCGCACGTAGCTCAGGAACACGGTCGGTCCGAGCCTTTCGGCGGCGACCCGGCGTGAGGCGAGGGTGTGCCATGTGACGTTGAGGCATTCCCACATCTCGCTGGAGATCGTCTCGCGGACCCCGCGCGCGTTGTCCCGCGCGGCCACGATCGCGCCGGAGATGGCGCTGGGGTCCTCGGCGTCGAACGCGAGCAGCTCCAGGACGTCGCCGGTGGTGATCCGGCGGTCCTGCGGCGCGGGAGCGCCGAGCACCGACATCAACGTCCGGCACGCGGCGTCCTCGTCGGCCCACGGGTCCTCCAGGAGCCGGCCGAGGAACGCGTCGAGGATGCGGGCGGTGTCGTCGGCGCGCTCGATGTAGCGGCCGATCCAGAACAGGGACTCCGCGATACGGCTGAGCACGGCCCCTCCTACTGCTGTCCGGCGAGCTGTGCGGCGACCGGCCCGCTGTCACGTGGGCCGCCGGCCTCGCGTGGCTCCGGCACGACCTTCGCGCGTGGTACCACCGGCGCCGGGTCGGAGTGGTGCGCGAGCACCCAGGTGTCCTTCGATCCGCCGCCCTGGCTGGAGTTGACGACGAGCGCGCCCTCCGGCAGCGCCACACGGGTCAGGCCGCCGGGCAGCAGCCAGATCTCGTTGCCGTCGTTGACCGCGAACGGCCGCAGGTCGATGTGGCGCGGCGCGACCCGGTCGCCGAGCAGCGTCGGCGACGTCGACAGCGCCACGGGCCGCTGCGCGATCCAGCCCCGCGGGTCCTTCTCGACCACGGCGCGGAGGCCTCTGAGGGTTTCCTCCGATGCCTGCGGGCCGATCACGATGCCCTTGCCGCCCGCGCCGTCGACGGGCTTCAGCACGAGCTGTTCGAGCCGGCCGAGCACGTCGTGCAGGACGTCCGGGTCGCGGTCGTCCAGCCGGTACGTCTCGACGTTGTCGATGAGCGGCTCCTCCGACAGGTAGTACCGGATCAGGTCCGGCACGTACGTGTAGACGAGCTTGTCGTCGGCGACGCCGTTGCCGACCGCGTTGGCGAGCGTGACATGGCCGGCGCGGGCCGCGTTGACGATGCCCGGGCAGCCGATCACCGAGTCGGGGCGGAAATGCAGCGGGTCCATGAACTCGTCGTCGACCCGCCGATACACCACGTGGACCGGACGCTCGCCCTGCGTGGTGCGCATCCGGACGCGGTTGCCGCTGCAGACCAGGTCGCGGCCCTCGACGAGCTCGACGCCCATGAGCCGGGCGAGGAGCGCGTGCTCGAAATACGCGGCGTTGTAGACACCGGGGGTCAGCACGACGACCGTCGGGTCCTCGACGCCCTCCGGCGCCGCCGCCCGCAACGCCGCCAGGAGCCGTGCCGGGTAGTCGTCGACCGGCCTGACCCGCGCCTCGGCGAACAACGCCGGCATGGTGTGGGTCAGGGCGCGCCGGTTCTCGATCACGTAGGACACCCCGGACGGGATGCGCAGGTTGTCCTCCAGGACGCGGAACCTGCCCTCCTCGTCCCGGATCAGGTCGACGCCGCTGATGTGCACGCGCACGCCGTTGGCCGGCTCGATGCCGTGTGCCTGGCGGTGGAAGTGCGCGCTGGTGGTGATGAGCTTGCGGGGCACGACGCCGTCGTTGAACACCCGGCCGGCGCCGTAGATGTCGGCGAGGAACGCCTCCAGAGCCTTGACCCGCTGCTGGACGGCGGCCGTCAGCAGGTCCCACTCGTGGGCGTCGAGGATGCGGGGGATCAGGTCCAGCGGGAAGGGTCGCTCCTCGCCCGCATAGGCGAACGTGACCCCCCGGTCGGTGAAGACCCGGGCCAGCTGGTCGGCACGGAACCGTAGATCGGCCGGGGCGAGCGGCTGCAGCGCGGCGAACAGCGAGCGATACGGCGAGCGCGGCTGACCGGGGCGCTCGAACATCTCGTCCCACGCTTCGAACATGGCCCCGGACATCGAGTAGTCGTCGAAGATGTCCGCCATGACGAGAGCCTAGGCACGATCGGTTTCAACCGCATTACCGATGTGTTTTGCCCGCCGATCTTGCCATCAGTCCAGGCCGAGGTCCCTCCGGAGCTTCGCCACGTGCCCCGTCGCCTTCACGTTGTAGAGAGCGCGCTCGATGTGACCCTTCTCGTCGATGACGAAGGTCGAGCGGATCACGCCCAGCACGGTGCGTCCGTAGTTCTGCTTCTCGCCGAACGCGCCATAGGCCTTCAGCACCGCCCGGTCGGGGTCGGACACGAGCGGGAACGTGATCGCGTCGCGCTCGCGGAACTGGGCCAGCTTGGCCGGTGAGTCCGGTGAGATGCCGATGACCTCATAGTCGGCCGCCTGTAAGGAGGCGAGATTGTCACGGAAGTCGCACGCCTGCTTGGTGCACCCGGGGGTCATGGCCGCCGGATAGGCATAGAGGACGACCTTGCGCCCCCGGAGGTCGGCGAGCGACAGGGGCTCGTCGCGATCTGTCTGCAACGTGAACTCGGGGGCCGTGTCACCCGGCTCCAGGCGTGTCGTCGTCATGGACCGGCACTCTATCGCGTGGCAGTGACATCCACGGCGGCGGATAGCATTACGTCCCTGTGTCGTGACGGATCGTATAAACCCGACCCCCGCGGCGGCATCGATCGGAAAACCGCGAAATCATGGGGTCCATGACCCGCCGCGCATGGTCCATCCCCCTGGCGACGCTCTTCGGGGCGCTGCTGATCCTGGTGCTGCCCGCTCCGCCCGCGAGCGCGCACGCGATCATCGAGCGCACCGCCCCGGTCGCCGGGACCGTCGTGGACCAGATGCCCGGCGAGATCACGCTCACCTTCAGCGAGCCGGTGCGGATCGTCGCCGACAAGATCCGCGTCATCGCGCCCGACGGCTCCCGCGCCGACACCGGCAAGCCCGTCGCCCGCGACACCGAGCTCGTCATCCCGGTCAAGTCGGGCGGGCCGAAGGGCACCTATCTCGTCAGCTACCGGGTCATCTCCGCCGACAGCCACCCCGTCAGCGGCGGCTACAGCTTCTCCTACGGTCAGGTCTCCGCCACCCCCGACGCGAGCGGCGCGGGCGCCGACGTCAAGACCGACGCCGTGGTGAAGAACGCGATGTCCGTCGCGCGGTTCATCGGCTTCGCCGGCCTGGTCCTGCTGGTCGGCCCCGCCCTGGTGCTCTTCGCCCTCTGGCCCCGCCGGCTCTCCGCCCGCGACCCGGGCAGGCTGGCACTGACCGGCACCGGACTGCTCGCGTTCAGCGCCCTGCTGGAGTTGTACCTGCAGATTCCGTACACCTCGGGCACCTCGATCTTCGACGTGTCCTCGACGGCCGCGCGGGAGGTGCTCGGCACCCCGTTCGGTGCGGCGCACCTGATCCGGGTCGCGGTCGCGGTCGCCGTCGCGGTGCTGCTGCGCCCCCTCATCGCCGGCCGCGCCGGCAAGATCGACCAGACGTTGCTGATCATCCTCGGCATCGTCGGCCTCGCCACCTGGCCGATCTCCGGCCACCCGAGCGCCTCGCCGGTGCCGACGCTCACCGTCGTCGCCGACGTCGCGCACCTCGCGTCGATGGCGGTGTGGCTCGGCGGTCTCGTCATGCTGTTCGCGTTCCTGCTGCGCCGCGCCGACACCCGCGAGCTGACGGCCATCGTGCCGGTCTGGTCCGGCTGGGCGCTGCTGGCGATCACCGTGCTAGTCCTCGCGGGCACCGCCCAGGCCCTCGTCGAGATCGGCACCCTGGACGCGCTGACCGGCACGGCCTATGGCCAGCTGGTCATGGTCAAGGTCGGGCTGCTGGCGATCATCCTGGGGGTCGCGGCCTATTCCCGCAGCATCACCAACCGGCGCTTCACGCCCGCCCCCGCCCCGGACCCGTCCGCGGACCTTGACGACGCGGACGACGACTCCCTCGACGACGTCGAGGAGGAGGTGGCGGACCCGCCGGCCGAGCCCGCGGACCGGGCCAGGTTGCGGCGCGCGGTGCTGATCGAGGGGCTGGTGGCCGTCGTCGTGCTCGGGTTCACTTCGGTACTGGTGCAGACGAGCCCCGCACGCAGCGCGCAGGCCGGTGACAACGCCGCCGAGGGTCCCTTCACGACGACGGTCACGACCAACCTGGTGAAGCTCGAGGTCGACGTGTCGCCCGGGAAGGTCGGCCCCAACACCGTCCACCTGTATGCCTTCAAGCCCGACGGCTCGGGCCAGCCGCAGACGGTCGCGGAGTGGAAGGCGACCGCGGCGCTCCCGGCCAAGGGCATCGAGCCGATCGTCCTGCCGACCCTGCCGATCACGCCAGACCATGCCACCGGCTCGGTGACGCTGACGCCGGCGGGGACGTGGGAGCTGAAGTTCACCGTCCGCGTCGACGAGCTCAACCAGACGACGATCGCCGTCCAGGTCCCCATCCGCTGACCCGCCGCCCCGCTGCTGGGGCGGCGCGAACGCTCCCAGGCGTTCTCTGGGATGGGGCTCGGTGTGGTCCGGTCGTCGGCTCCGCTCGTGGGTGTTCCCGGGCCTTCTCCGGCGTTGCTGGGTGGGGTTCGGCGTGCTGGTTGCCCGCACCGCTTTCCGGGTGTTCGCGGGCGGGGTCGGCGGGCCGATCGGCGGTTTCGCGGCTGGGCGTGCGTGGGTGTTCCCGGCGGGATATGTCGTGCCGGTCTGTCGTGCCGGTCTGTCGTGCCGGTCTGTCGTGCCGGTCTGTCGTGCCGGTCTGTGTGGTCTGCCCCGTGGGGTCGGGCATGTCTGGGAGTCGTCGGCGTGGTGGTCGAATGCCTCAGGGCCGTCGGCGGCGAGAAGGGTCCCGGCCATCAGGTCAGCCCGGTCGGGCGGGCTGGAGTCAGGGACGGGCGGCGGTTCGGCGTGCGTCAGGCAACTCGGTCGTGCGTCCGCCGGTCCGGCCGTTGAGACCGTGGCTCCGCCGGTGGTTGGTCGGGCGGGACCGCCCCGTGTGAGGGAGCGTCCCGTTGACACCGTGTCTGGGTCGTGTGGGCTCGGAGTGGGGAATTCTTTGCCGATCAGGGGGTTTGGTCGAAACAAGATAATTCGAGCGCTTTTGGCGGTATTGTCGGCTTCGGATCGCTGGGGGAAGGGGCCGCTGCCATGGTCGTGCGTCTGGTTCGGGCAGGTGTCGGCGTGCTGCTGCTGCTCATCGCGGTGCCGCTGGCGATTGCCGGTGGCGGACTCTGGGTGGCCATGGAGCATCGCGCCGCCGATGACACGTTCACGGCGCGGCTGGAGCGGTTGCGTTCCGGTGGGCGTGCCGTGGTCGTGCCTGACGTCGACGCGTTGCTGCGAGCTGATGCGCCGTTCGCGCGGGGTGGGCAGACGACGCTCAGCCTGTCGGCGGTCGGCTCCAGCGGCCCCCTGTTCGTGGGGCTGGCGCCGGACACGGCCGTGCAGGAGTACCTCGACGGTCTCGTCCAGGCTCGCGTCTCCCGGGTCAGGCTGGCGCGCGGGCCACTGCCGGTCGAGCTCACCGAGATCGAGACCCGTGCCGCGGCGGCCACGGCCGCGCGGCCCGGCGGCGTTGACGGACAGGCGCAGGGCGGTCCGGCCGTTGCGGGTCCCGGGACCGCCGGCCCCGCTGTTCCCGGCGACCCGAACGCGGGCGCCCAGACCGACCCCAGCGGCGGCGCTCAGACCGACCCCGACGCCGGCGGCCAGGCCGACCCCAACGCGCAGGCCGACCCCAACGCGGGTGCTCAGGCCGACCCGAACGCCGGGGCTCAGAGCGATCCCAACGCCGGCGGCCAGGCCGACCCGAACGCGGCGGGGCAGGCCGACCCGAACGCGACCGCGGGGGACCCGAACGCCAACGCCGGTGACCCGAACGCGACGAGCAGTGCGACAGGCGCGACGGCGACCGGCGGGGGGAGCGCGGTGCCGCTGGCGGCGCCGGGGGAGCAGCCGTTCTGGCTGGCGAAGAGTGTCACCGTCGGTGGGGCGGCGGAGCTGACCTGGTCGCCGTCGGCGATGCGGGGGCGGCACCTGGCCCTCGTCGTCATGAACGCGGACGGCACCGCCGGGATCAACGCCACGGTGACCGCCCGGCTCGCGCCGGCGTGGATCGGGCCGACGGCCGGCGGGCTGCTCATGCTCGGCACTGCGCTGTTCCTGCTGGCGGTGCTGATCCTCGCGTGGCCGCCGCGGCGCGTGGAGGAGCGGCTCGTGCTGCCGACGGTGCCGTCCCAGCCGACGAAGAAGAGCCGGGCGGGCCTGCGCCGCAACCTGTCGACGCTGTCGGAGCCGATCGCCGCCCTGCTCAACCCCGTCGTCCCGAAGGAAACCCAGAAGGACACCGCGAACGACACCGCTACGGACACCGCGACGGACACCGCGAACGACGCCCCGAACGACTTCGCGAGCGAAGCCCCGACAGGCACCGCGAGCCGCGCCCAGACGGACACCACGAGCCATGCCCCGAGCGACGCCTCGAAGGGCACCACAACTGAGACCTCGAAGGGCACTACGACCGAGGCCTCGAAGGGCACCGCGAAAGGCGCCGCGAGCGACGCCGCGAAGGGCAGCGCGAAGGACGCCGCGAACGACGCTGGGAACGGCGTTGGAAGCGAGGGCGCTGCCGGGGACCAGGCGGCGCAGGTTGTCACGGTCGCGGTGACGATCGAGGCGACCGAGGTCACCGTCGTCGGGGACGAGACCAAGACCACAGGCGAGGCAGAGGTCGCGGACGGCACTGCAGCGCAGGCGGCCGAGGGCGGGAGCATGCCGGTACCTGTGACGCAGCAGACAGCGGGGCAGACCGAGCTGGACCGGCCCGCGCCCGCCGGTGCGATCGACGACGAGGACCTGGCACTGCCGCCGCTGCCGAAGCTGCCGCCGATCGAGTTGCAGTTCACCTGGGCGCCGGTGGCGGTCGAGGAAGAGCCCGGGCAGCAGGCTGACCAGCAGGAAAAGGCGGCCACGGCCAGCTGACGGGCGACCCGTCCGGCGGGCACGACCGAAGGATAAAGGTAACGAGGAGTCAGGGAGTGTGAGAAGTCGGCCAGATGAACACTAGGCTGTGGGGCGTGGGTGATCTTTTGGTCTGGATCGACTGTGAGATGACGGGTCTCGATCTGGGGAAGGACGCGCTGATCGAAGTGGCGGCGCTGGTCACGGACCCGGATCTCAACGTGCTGGGCGAAGGCGTCGACGTGGTGATCCACGCCGAGGACGCGTTGCTGGACGGCATGCTCGACGTGGTGCGCGACATGCACGCCAAGTCGGGGCTCACCGAGGCGGTGCGGGCCTCGGCCGTCACCGTGGCGGAGGCCGAGGACCTCGTCATGGACTACATCACGACCCACGTGCCGGATCCGCGCACCGCGCCGCTGTGCGGCAACTCGATCGCCACGGACCGGGGGTTCCTGGCGCGGGACATGCCACGGCTGGACAACCACCTGCACTACCGGATGATCGACGTCTCCTCGATCAAGGAGCTGTGCCGCCGGTGGTATCCGCGGGTGTACTTCGGCCAGCCGCCGAAGGGCCTCGCCCACCGCGCCCTCGCGGACATCCGGGAAAGCATCCGTGAGCTGGAGTATTACCGCCGGACGCTGTTCGTCCCGCTGCCGGGACCGGACGTGGAGGCGGCCAAGGCGATCGGTGCGGAGCTGAGCCGGGAAACCGACACCCGGACGCGCTAACCCAGTCGACGAATCCCCGTGCTCATGCCCTATTATTGGCGAGCACGTTCATGGTGGCTGTAGCTCAGTTGGCAGAGCACCGGGTTGTGGTCCCGGGTGTCGTGGGTTCAAATCCCATCAGTCACCCCATGCGGTTGTTGAGCCCCGGTCTTCGGACCGGGGCTCAACCCGTTTGCGGGGACGGGAAGCGCCACGAGGCAGACCGGGGCGCCGCGAGACGGACCGGGCCTCCAAAAGGGACTGGAGCGCCGAGAGACGGGACCGGGGCTTCAAAAGGGAAGCGCTGCGAGACGGACGAAGGCTGGGGCTCAAAGGACGGGAGCGCCGCGAGACGGACCGGCGCTCAGAAGGACCGGAGCCCCGCGAAACGGACCAGGGCCCCGAAGGACCGGAGCGCCGCGAGACGGACCAGGCTTCAGGCGCACGCGAGGCGAACGGGGCTTCAAGGCGAACGGGGCTTCAAGGCGAACGGGGCTTCAAGGCGAACGGGGCTTCAAGGCGCAGACGAAACGGCGCGCCGTCCCCACGTGCTGGGGGCGGCGCGCCGTCGGAAGAGCGCGAGCGGTGCGTCAGTGGCGACCGGCGTGGTCGGCCAGCTGGGAGAGACCGGCGACCAGGCCGCCGGCGAGGTCGCCACCGCCGAAGGCCGCGGCCATCGACAGGGCGGCCAGCTTGGCCGCACGGTCGGGGAGCCGGCGGCGTGCCTCGCCGCCGGTGACGATCTCCAGGGTGCGCTGGTTGGGCGACACCGCGATGAGGACCGAGTGCGCCGGGTCGGCGAGCTGGGCGTGCAACTGCTCGGCGTGGCCGCGCATCGGGTCGGTGAGGTCGCCGACATAGATGCTGAAGGTGAGGCCGGTCGACGAGTCGGCCAGGCGCAGCGCCTCGTCGAGGCGCAGCAGCTGGCGCGTGGTGAACGGGCCGTTCAGGACGTCGGGCTGGCCCACCAGGCCAGCTCCGTTACCACCGGTCACTTGCGCCTCCCATGACGTGCGGCTGCGCCCGGTCGCCGGACCATTCGGTCACGGCGGACGACCCGGCGGTCAGCTCCGCCCGCCGGGCACCGGTGAGCTCGCGGGCCGTCGCCGACCCGGTCACCTGCTCGGGCACGGACAGGAACCAGACCGGCGTGAAGTCGAACGGCCTGCCGGGCCGGTAGCGCTTGCTGCGCCGGGCACCGCCTGCGTAGCCGGCGCCCGCGATGAGCACGATGACCGCGGCCGGGATGCCGGCGAAGATCAGCGTCGTCTCGATGATGGACAAGCTCAACGCCCCCAGGCGTCGAAGGGACTAGAAGACCGGCTTCACGTTAGCGGGCCATGATGACCAGCGCGTTGCCGGGGGGTATTGCCGATCTTCAAGAAGATACCGTCAGGTGCATGGACCTCAGCCGTCAGTACGCCGAAACCCGCGACGCACAGGACCCGATCGGTCACTTCCGCGCGCGTTTCCACATCCCTGACGAGCGTCTGGTGTACCTCGACGGAAATTCGCTCGGCCGGCTGCCGCTCGCGACGCGTGACCGGCTGCGCGACGCGGTCGAGCGGGAGTGGGGCGGCGAGCTGATCCGCGGCTGGGACAGCTGGATCGACCTGGCAGGACAGGCCGGCGACGTGATCGCCGAAGGTGTCCTGGACGTCGACAAAGGCCAGGTCATCCTGTCCGACTCGGCGACGGTCAACCTGTTCAAGCTCGCGTCGGCCGCGCTGGACGCCAACCCGGGCAGGAGCGTCATCGTCACCGACGACGACAACTTCCCGACCGACCGTTACGTCCTGGAGGGCCTGGCCCACTCCAGGAACCTGCGGTTGCGCACGGTGCCGACCGACATCGACGAAGGCATCGACCCGGCCCGGATCGCGGCGGCACTCGACGACGACGTCGCGCTCGTCTGCCTGTCGCACGTGGCGTACCGGTCGGGCGCGCTCGCCGACATGGTGGCGATCACCACTGCCGCGCACCGGGTGGGGGCCCTCACACTGTGGGATCTGTGCCACTCCGCGGGGTCGGTGCCGGTGCCCCTGCGCGAGTCCGGCGCGGACCTGGCGGTCGGGTGCACGTACAAGTACCTCAACGCGGGACCCGGCGCGCCCGCGTTCCTGTACGTCCGGGCCGACCTGCAGGCGCGGCTGCGGCAGCCGATCTGGGGCTGGTTCGGGCAGCGCGACCAGTTCGCCATGGGCGCGGGCTACAACCCCGTCGAGTCGATCGAGCGGTTCCAGGTCGGCACGCCCCCGGTCCTGGGCGTCTACGCCGTCCTCGAGGGAGCCGGGATCACCGCCGAGGCGGGGGTACCGCGGCTGTACGACAAGAGTGCCGAGCTTTCGCAGTACACCATCCGGCTGAGCGAAGGGCTCGACCTCGCCTCACCGGCGGACCCGGCACGACGCGGCTCGCACGTGACCTTCCACCACCGGCACGCGTGGCAGATCTGCCAGGCCCTCAAGCACGCGGGGGTCATTCCCGACTTCCGCACGCCGGAGCGGCTGCGGCTCGGGCTGGCGCCGCTCTACACGCGGTTCGTCGACGTGTGGGATGGCATGGCGCGGCTGCGCGACATCCTGGCCGACGGCTCCTACCTGAACTTCGAAGCAGCCGCCGGCCGGGTGACGTGAGGCGCTCAGGCGGCCAGCTGCTGACCGTCCAGCGGCATGTCGAGCCAGTCGGCCCAGCGCGGGTCGGGGGTGCGGTGGCCGAGGACCCGCCACGCGACGCCCTTGGGCGCATGAGGGCTGGCAAGCAAACGCCAGCCGAGTTCGGCTGGCGTTTTGTCACCTTTGGTGTGGTTGCAGCGGGCGCAGGCGGCGACGACGTTCTCCCAGGCGTGCCGCCCACCGCGGCTGCGTGGCATCACGTGGTCGATGGTCTCGGCAGGGCCGCGGCAGTAGGCGCACCGCCAGCCGTCGCGGGCGAAGATGCCCCGGCGCGACAGGCCTATGTGGGTGCGGTAGGGGACCCGGACGTAGCGCGTGAGCCTGACCACAGAGGGGACCGGAAGCTCGTTCATCGCACTGTGCAGGATGCCCTCACCGTCGGCGACACAGACCGCCTTCGAAGTGAGGACCAGGATTGTGGCACGTCTGACAGACACGACACACAGGGGCTCGTAGGTGGCATTCAGAACCAGCGCACCCGATACTCGTGCGGGTCGTATGTCAGGCATCGCCGTCCCCCTAGTGCGTGAAGGAAACTCCCTGTAGAAGGCCTCGAGAAGGTCTGTGTGACGGGCCGCCGAGGTGGTGGTCCGTGCGCTAATCGTCCCTGATAGATCCTCGGATTGCACGTACTATTTGCGGCCGGTGGGTGAACCTTCGGCCGACCCCTTGAGTGTTTGTCCTGATTAGTGGGGAGTTCTTGTTGAGTAGCGCGCTCGTCCTGTCGCTGAAGCAGGCGCCAGACCCCATCCCGAGCTGCTCGAACAACGACTTCTGCCAGTTCGTGTACGACCAGACCAAGATCACCTGGTTGGCCGAGAGCAGCTACTGGGTCCTGGTCAAGCCGCTGACCATCGTCGTGATCGTCATCCTGGCGTTCCTGATCCGGGCGATCATCCACCGGGCCATCGACCGCCTGATCAGGCACACGGTGTCGGAGAACGAGTCCGGCGGCTCGCTGCTGCGCCCGCTGCGCCGGCGGCTGCCCAACTCGCTCACCGCGCCCTGGGAGCGGCGCAACCAGCGGGCCCGCGCGCTCGGCTCGGTGCTGCGCAGCATCGCCTCGGCGGTCGTGTTCAGCATCTCCGCCATGCTCGTGCTCGGCGAGATCGGCCTCAACCTCGGGCCGCTGCTGGCCAGCGCCGGCATCGCCGGCCTGGCGATCGGTTTCGGCGCCCAGAACCTCGTGAAGGACTTCATCGCCGGCCTGTTCATGCTCCTGGAGGACCAGTACGGCATCGGTGACGTGGTCGACATCGGCGAGACCGTCGGCACCGTCGAGGCGGTCGGCCTCCGGATCACCACGATCCGGGACGCGGCCGGCGTCGTCTGGTACGTGCGCAACGGCGAGATCGTCCGGGTCGGCAACAAGAGCCAGGGCTGGGCCGTGGTTAACATCGACGTGCCGGTCGGCTTCGTCGCCGTCGACCAGGCGACCGCGGTGCTGCGCGAGGCGGCCGACGCCGTCGCCGAGGACCCCGACTTCGTCGACGACTTCATCGACCCGCCGAAGGTGCTCGGCGTCGAGCAGCTCACCGTCGAGGGCGCGGTCCTGCGCACGACGGTGAAGACGTCGACCGACGCGCAGTGGCGGGTCGGCCGGGAGCTGCGCCGACGGCTCACCGAGGCCCTGGAGAAGGCCGGGATCGCCGCGCAGATCAACGCCTCGCGGATGTTCATCCGCCCGCCCGCGGACACCGGCCCGGAATCCGGCCAGGCCGGTCCGACCTAAGTCTGACCCTTAGGTGGGTTTGTCCGATCTTGTGGGCTCTTGCGGCCAGCCCTGCGGGTAGGGTCGCGCATCGGGTGGCTATTCGGTTATCGTCCGTTCGTTCAGGTGCATCGCTGCACAATGTCCCGGTCCGGCGCCGTTCGACCCCTCCCGACGCCGGAGCAGACCGGTTCGGCCGCGCCCGCGAACGCTCGACGCCGCTGTCGTGACCGATGGAAAGGGGGCTCCACCGGTGTCCGATCCCGACGAGTCCGCCGAACGCCCGGCCGGCGCACGGGAGGTCCTCCGCGACCGTGAATACCTGGCCGTGTTCACCGCCAGCACACTGTCGTGGTTCGGGGACAGTGCCGCGCGGGCCGCGATCATCGCGCTCGTCTACCTGCGCACCGAGTCGCCCATCGCGTCGGCGGCGGCGTTCGCGATCAGCTACCTGCCCTGGCTCGGCATCGGCGCGGTCCTCGCCGCGATCAGCGAGCGGCACTCGTATCGCAAGATCATGATCCTGTCGGACCTGGTCCGGATGGGCATCATGACCGCGCTCGCGGTCTTCGGCGGCCTGCCCGTCGGCGCGCTCATCGGGCTGCTGTTCATCAGCGCGCTGCTGAGCCCCCCGTTCGACAGCGCCCGCTCGGCCCTGCTGCCGCGGATCCTGCAGGGCGAGCAGTACGTCACCGCGCTGACCCTGCAGCGCACGTCCGGCCAGTTCGCCCTGATCGCGGGCTACGCCGTGGGTGCCGCCCTGACCGCCGTCGACGCGCGGTACGCGCTGCTGCTCAACGCCGCCAGCTTCGGCGTGTCGGCGCTGCTGCTGGCCGTGTGGGTGAAGGAACGCATCCCGAGCCTCACCGCCGACAAGCGCAGCAACCTGGTGCGGGAGGCCGCCGAGGGATACACGGTCGTGTTCCGCTCGCCGGTGATGCGCTCGATCGCGCTGGTCGTCTTCTGCGGCGTCTGCTTCGGCGTGGTCCCCGAGGGCCTCGCCGCGGCCTGGACCGCCGACCTGGCCGGCGGCCCCAACGCCATATACCTGGGCACGATCATGGTCGCCGCGGCGGTCGGCTTCGTGGCCGGCAGCGTCGTGATGACGTGGCTGGTGTCACCGCAGCGGCGTATCGCGTTCATCCGGCCGTTCGCACTGCTCACGCCGCTGGTGCTGGTGCCGGCCCTGTTCGACCTCAACATCTACGGGGTCGTCCTGATGACCCTGATCTCCGGTGCCGCGCTGTCCGGCACCCTCCCGGCCACGAACGGGCTGTTCGTGCAGGTGCTGCCGCCGGCGTACCGGGCCCGCGCGTTCGGCGTGATGCAGAGCGGTGTGCACCTCATCCAGGGCGGCTCGATCCTCTTCACCGGCTGGCTCGCCAGTCACTACCCGCTGCCGCAGGTCGTCGGGTATTTCGCGATCTTCGGCGTGGTCGCCATGGCGCTCATCGTCACCACCTGGCCGGCGCGCGCCACGATCGCCGACGCGATCGCCGCCAACAAGGTCCGGGTCGCGGCCGAGGAGCACGCCGTCCCGGCCGGCGGCGGCGAGGACTTCGGCGAGGTCACCATCGACCTGGGCCGC
Organism: Dactylosporangium sp. NPDC051087; assembly: GCF_055586325.1. Classification (NCBI taxonomy): domain Bacteria; kingdom Bacillati; phylum Actinomycetota; class Actinomycetes; order Micromonosporales; family Micromonosporaceae; genus Dactylosporangium; species Dactylosporangium sp. NPDC051087. The sequence goes on from NZ_JBVJIJ010000021.1 coordinate 214,435, forward strand.
GCGCCACTCGCCGCGCGCCGCCCCCGCCCGTCGCCCGGGCCGGCCCCGCGCCGGTCGCCGGTCGCCGACCCGCCGGACCGCACGGTCGACCTCAGCGAGCGCACGGCGGACCTCGGTGCGCTCCCGCCGCGCTCGCTCAGCCGCGGGCGCGGCATAGTTGACGGGTGACGTCCTCCCCGAACTTCTACGAGCTCGTCGGCGGCGAGCCGACGTTCCGCAAGCTGGTCGACGAGTTCTATGCCGGCGTGGCCGACGACCCGATCCTGCGGCCGCTGTATCCGGAAGAGGACCTCGGGCCCGCCAATGAGCGGTTCCGGCTGTTCCTGATCCAGTACTGGGGCGGCCCCGGCACCTACTCCGAGCAGCGCGGCCATCCCCGGCTGCGGATGCGGCACGCCCCGTTCGTGGTCGGGCCCGCCGAGCGGGACGCCTGGCTGCGCCAGATGCGCCGGGCCGTGGACGCGATCGCGCTGGAGCCGGAGGCCGAGGCGGTGCTCTGGGAGTACCTGGAACGCGCGGCGCACTTCATGGTCAACACACCCGGTCCAGGTGACGAAATCGGACACATCGTGTCTTAGGTAACTTTCCTTCGTTAGCGGTGTATGCGCCCCATGTTGGGCGCTTCCCCTGTATGACGAAGGAGCCGCACGTATGCGCCGACGATTGATCGCCGCCGCCGCTACCGCACTGGCCGCGATCGCGGTCGCCATCCCCGCCTCGGCGGCGCTGAACCACGCCTCGACCGTGTCGACCAACCCCGTCGACAACACGCCGAACGTCCTGGACGGCGAGGTGCGCGCGTTCGCCCTCGTCGGGGACGTCGTCGTGGTCGGCGGCGACTTCACCACCGTCGTCCCGGCCGGCAAGAGCGCGAAGCTCAAGCGCAAGAACATCTTCGCGTACCGGGTGACGACGGGCGAGATCCTGCCGTTCGCCCCGGAGGCCGACGACGTGGTCCTGACGCTCGCCGCCGGGCCGAACAACACCGTCTACGCGGGCGGCGCCTTCCAGAAGATCGGCGGCGGCGCGCAGCGCGGCCTCGCCCAGCTCAGCCTCGCCGACGGCAAGCGGGTCCCGGCGTTCACCGGCTCGATCAACTGGGGGGACATCCGCAGCCTCGTGACGTTCGGGCCGTGGCTGTACGCCGCCGGCTCGTTCAGCTCCATCGGCGGCCAGAAGCGCGTCGGGCTGGCCCGCCTCAACGCCACCAGCGGCTGGGCCGACACGACCTTCGACGCGAAGCTCGCCGCGCCCAACCTGACCCGGGTCAAGCTCGAGGACCTGGCGATCAGCCCGGACGGCAACCGGCTCGCCGCGGTCGGCGCCGTCGAGCAGGCGTTCGGGCAGTACCGGGCCCAGCTCGTCGTGATCGAGAACGCGGCGAACCAGGCCCGGCTCGCCGACTGGTACACCGACGTCTACACCAAGCCGTGCCGTGCCGGCTTCGAGACCTACCTGCGGGGCATCGACTTCGACCCGACCGGCACCTACGCGACGATCGTCTCGACCGGCCGCAAGTGGGGCGACCACCTGATGTGCGACACCGCGGCCCGCTTCGACCTGCGCGGCACCGGCCTGCACAAGCCGCTGTGGACCAACTGGACCGGCGGGGACTCGCTGTACTCGGTCGCCGACACCGGCGCCGCGGTCTACGTCGGCGGGCACCAGCGCTGGATGGACAACCCGTTCGGCAAGGAGAACGCCGGCAAGGGCGCGGTGGCCCGGCCCGGCATCGCCGCGATCAGCCCGGTCACCGGCAAGGCCACGTCGTTCAACCCCAAGCGGGAGCCGCGCGGGGTCGGCGCCAGGGCGCTGCTGGCGACGCCGTACGGGCTGCTGGTCGGCTCGGACACCGAGAAGATCGGCGGCGAGTGGCACGCACGGCTGGCGATGCTGCCCGTCTGAACGTGGTCGATCGAAAGGCCCCCGTCGCTTGACGGGGGCCTTTTCCCGTTGGCTGCGCGGACAGGTCCCGGCGACGTCCGGCCGAATGTCGGCACGCGTCGATGCGGACCCTGGCGGCGGGCGAATAGGTTGGATGCACGACCGCGGATGGAGGGAGGACCACCAGATGGCATCGCAGGGCTACCGCGACTGGCTCAACGCGGGCCGCCCGTACACGCTGATCCGCCCGGCCAAGGCAGTCCAGGACACGCTGCGCGGCTACGGACTCACGGTCTACGACTATCCGAACGAGGAGCACCAGAAGGCCAACACGCCCGAGGACCACACGCCGTACTCGGTGACCGGCTGGCCGGGCACGAACAAGCGGTGGAAGGCACGCGGCCTGGACGTCATGCCGCGCTCCGACTCCGCCACGCACCGCAAGGAGAACGCCGACATCGCGCGGCAGCTCATCAAGGACCGCGACGCCGGACACCCCGGCGCCATGTGGATCAAGTACATCAACTGGACCGATGAGAAGGGCAACTGCCAGCAGGTCAGCTGGAAGCCCGGCAAGTCGGTCAAGCCCAGCAGCGACAAGGGCCACATCCACATCTCCGGCCGCTCCGACGCCGACGACGACGACCGCGCCGACGACTACGACCCGATCGGGCGCCTGCAAGGAAGGGACTTCAGCGTGGCCGACTCACAGCTCATCGCCAACGCGGAACGCGGTATCACCGCGCTCGTCGCCGGCACCGACGTCATCCAGTTCGACTTCCCGTGGAACGACCAGGCCGGTCAGGGGTACCCCAACCCGCTGCGGCAGATGGCCGTGAAGCTCGACGCGCTCATCGCCGCGGCCGCGGCCGACGAGACCCGGGACGTGGCGGCGATCGCCGCCATCAACAGCCTCGTCACCTCGATCCAGACCGGCGGCGCGTCCATCTCGGCGGAGCCGATCATCGCCGCGATCGAGGCGGTGCGGGCGCAGACCCACGCCGAGGTCGTCAAGCTGCAGGCGGAGCTCGCCGCGGCCCGTGCCGAGAACGCGAACCTCGCGGCGGCGCTCAAGGCCGCCGTCGCCGGCCGGCAGCCCGACAGCCTGTCCGCCGAATAGCCTGCCGGGCGTTGCCCGCGGCGGACATGACGGAGGACGGGCGCGTCGGAACTGAACGCGACCCGTCCTCCGGGGTGGAACGTGGGTCAGCTCCCGGCGGCCGCGTCCTTGGCGCGGGCCTTCAGGGCGCGGACGATGCCGTCGCGGCCCTCGCCGACCAGGCGGCGCAGCGGGGCAGGGCGGCCGGGCTCGGCCAGCCACGCCTCGGTGCGGGCCACCGTGTCCTCGCTGACCTGGAACGACGGGTAGCCGAGCTCGACGAACTCCGCCGCCGGCTCCGAGTCGCGGTGCTCCCAGACGGTGGCGAGGGCGTCGAAGAACGCGGGCAGGAACGGCGCGGTCAGGGACACCTGGGCCGAGTGCTGGAAGCCCTGCAGGAGCGAGCGCTGCAGCCAGTTGGGCAGGTGGTGGTCCTCGACGAGGCGGCGCCACGTCTCCGCCTTCGACTCCGCGGTCGGGACGAGGGCGCGGGCGAGGGCCGCCTGGCGCTCGCCGCTCGCGGTCCGGTCGCGGTCCAGCTCGGTCTCGATCTGGGCCGGGTCGGCCGCGCCGTTGGCGATGAGGGCGTGCAGGATGCCCCAGCGCAGGTCGGCCTGGATGGTCAGCCCGGAGGGGACGTCCACGTCGTCGAGCCAGCCGGTCAGGACCGCGAGGTCTTCCGGTGTACGGGCGGCGGCCGCGAACGAGCGGGCCCACGCGAGCTGGAAGCCGCTGCCGGGTGCCGCGTCGCGCAGCGCCGTGCGGGCGGTGGCGGACAGGATCCGCCAGCCCTCCGGCGCCCAGGCCGGGTCGGCGTAGAAGACGAGCGCCGACTGCGCCTGCCGGATCGTGGCGGTGACCAGGTTGATGTCGCGCTCGGCGGGCAGGCCGGACGAGATCAGCTTGATGTAGTCGCGCACGGCCAGCTCGGCGTCGCGGACCATGTCCCACGCCGCGGTCCACACCAGGGCGCGGGCGAGGGAGTTGTCCATGCCGAGGATGTGATCGGCGACGGTGTCCATCGAGCGCGGGTCGAGGCGCAGCTTCGCGTAGGTCAGGTCGTCGTCGTTGAGCAGCAGGACGTCGGCGGCCCGGCGGCCGGCCAGGGTGGTGATCTCGGTGCGCTCGCCGTCGACGTCGGCCTCGACGAGCTCGCGGCGGACCAGACCGGCGTCGGTCACGTCGTACAGGCCGATGCCGATGCGGTGGGTGCGCAGCGTCGGGTAGGCGGCGGGCGCCTCCTGCACGACGACGACCTGCTCATACGTGCCGTCGGCGGCGATGGTCAGCTCAGGGCGCAGGGTGTTGACCTGGGCGGTCTCCAGCCACTGCGCGGCGAACTTGCGCAGCTCCTTGCCCGAGGCCGCCTCCAGCGCCGACAGCAGGTCGTCGAAGGTCGCGTTGCCCCACTGGTGCTGCTCGAAGTAGGCGCGCAGGCCCGTCAGGAAGGGGTCGATCCCCACGTACGCCACGAGCTGCTTGACGACGCTGGCGCCCTTGGCATACGTGATGCCGTCGAAGTTGACCTCGACCGCCTCGACGTCCGGCATCTCGCAGTAGACGGGGTGGGTGGAGGACAGCTGGTCCTGCCGGTAGCCCCAGTTCTTGCGGATGGACAGGAACGTCGTCCACGCGTCGGTGAAGCGGGTCGCGCGGGTGTTGCACCAGTGGCTGGCCCACTCCGCGAACGACTCGTTGAGCCACAGATCGTCCCACCAGCGCATCGTCACGAGGTCGCCGAACCACATGTGGGCGAGCTCGTGCAGGATCGTGTTGGCCCGCTGCTCGTATTCGAAGTCGGTGACGGGGGAGCGGAAGATGTAGTGCTGCTCGGCGTGCACGACGCAGCCGAAGTTCTCCATCGCGCCCGCGTTGAACTCCGGCGAGTAGACCTGGTCGTACTTCGGCAGCGGATACCGGATGCCGAACTCCTCGTGGAAGAAGTCGAAGCCCTGCTTGGTGATCAGCAGGATGTCGTCGGCGTCCAGATACTGCTTCATCGACTGGCGGCAGAACACGCCCAGGTCGATGCCGTCGTGGCTGTCGCGGACCTCGTGATACGGCCCGGCGCAGACCGCCGTGACGTAGGTGCTCATCCGCGGCGTGGGCGGGAAATGCACGGTGAGGCCGTCGCGCCGCTCCGGCGGCATGTTGGAGATGACCCGCCAGTGCGCCGGCGCGGTCACGTGGAACGTGAAGCTCGCCTTGAGGTCGGGCTGGTCGAAGCAGGCGTAGACCCGCTGCGCGTCGGTCGTCTCGAACTGGCTGTAGAGATACACCTCCTTGTCGACCGGGTCGACGCTGCGGTGCAGCCCCTGGCCGGTCGTCGAGTAGGCGCCCTCGGCCTCGACGACCAGGACGTTGTCGGCGGCGAGACCGTGCAGGCGCAGCCCGGTCTGCGGGGACCAGTCGGAGGTGTCGAGGTCGGCGCCGTTGAGCGTCGCGCGCAGCACCGACGCCGCGGCGAGCTCGATGAAGGTGTCGGCGCCCGGCTCGGTGCAGGTGAAGCGCACCTCGGTCGTCGTCCGGAACGTGCCCTCGCCCGGATAGCCGGCGCCGTCCGTCAGGTCGAGACTGATGTCGTACGCCGCAACGTCGAGCAGGCGGGCCCGGTCGACCGCCTCAACCTGGCGTAGGTTGCGTACACCGGCCACGTGTCGTCTCCTGTCGTTCGCTGTGGCCGTCCCCGTCGACGGCGCCATCCCTGAGTCTTCCACGTCCATGGCGGACAACGGAGGAGTGGCTCAGGTCACCCGCAGACCGGTTGGCACCGGGGGTCCGCGAGGCGTAAGGATCGAATGGGATTCCAGACGCTTTCAGTAGTGTTGCTGTCGTGCTCGCTTGAAGTGAGGTGTCGCCGCCATGGCGGAAGAGCGCATCATCGCAGACATGTGGTTCGACCCGCGGTGCCCGTGGGCCTGGATCACCTCCCGCTGGCTGCTCGAGGTGGAGCAGGTTCGCCCAGTTGACGTGCGGTTTCACGTCATGAGTCTGTCGATCCTCAACGAGGGGCGCGACGATCTCCCCGAGCGATACAAAGAGGGTCTGGCCAAGGGTTGGGGCCCGGTCCGGATCGCGATCGCGGCCGAGCAGAAGTTCGGCAACGACGTGCTGCGCCCGCTGTACACGGCGCTGGGCAACCGGCTGCACCTGCAGCAGCAGGAGCTCAGCCCGGAGCTGTACGAGAGCGCGCTGGTCGAGGCGGGCCTGCCGGCGCAGCTCGCGGAGTACGCCGACTCGACCGAGTTCGACGAGCAGCTGCGGGAGAGTCACTTCGCCGGGATGAACCCGGTGGGCATGGACGTCGGCACGCCCGTCATCCACGTGCCCGGCCCGGACGGCAAGCTGATCGCGTTCTTCGGTCCGGTCGTCACCCCGCGCCCGAAGGGTGAGGCGGCCGGGCGGCTCTGGGACGGCACGCTGCTGGTCGCCGGCACGCCGGGCTTCTACGAGATCAAGCGCACCCGCGACGTGGGGCCGGTTTTCGACTGACGGGGTAGAGGTAGGCTGCCTACCTGTGCGGCGGTTCCTGACTCCCCGGTGGGTGCTCTGGCATGTCCTGGCGCTCGCCGGGGTGGCCGTGTGCCTGCTCGCCGGGCGCTGGCAGTATCAGCGCGCCACGGCGGGCAACATGCTGAGCTGGGCGTATACCGTGCAGTGGCCGCTTTTCGCGCTGTTTGTGGTGTTCCTGTGGGTGCGCGCCGTCCGGGACGTGCTCGGGCCGAGGCCGGTGAAGACGCAGGAGCCCCTGCGCCCGAGGGCCGCGCCCACGGCTCCGCCCCAGGCTGCCGCCGCCGACGACGACCCGCAGCTGGCCGAGTACAACCGCATGCTGGCCTGGCTCGCGGCCGATCCCGACCGCCGCCCCCGCGACTTCCCCGGATGAGGTTCCCGTGCAGTTGAAGAGTGCGCTCACGCGCTTCCGGATCATCGCCTGGATCGTCGGCGTGCTGCTGGTCGTGCTCACCGTCGGCACCGTGCTGAAGTACACGACCGACGACGACACGCTCGTGGCCATGGTCGGTCCGGCGCACGGCTTCCTGTACATGGCCTACCTGGTCCTCGCGGCGGACCTGGCCCGGCGCGCGAAGTGGAAGCTCGGCTTCACGGTGCTGGTGCTGCTGGCCGGCACGGTGCCGTTCCTGTCGTTCGTGGCCGAGCGGATCGTGACCCGGCGCGTGCAGTCAGCCCGTCCCCTTGTAGGAAGCGCCGTGTGAGTCGACGCAGTGCTCGGCGTCGAGCACGTGGTCGACCTGGAGCGTGGTGTGCTCGATCGCGTAGTGCTCCCGCAGCCGCCGCTCGATCGCCTCGCGGACCGCGTGGCAGTCGCCGGACGGCGCCACCAGCACGTGCGCGGACAGCGCGGGATATCCGGAGGTGACCTGCCAGACGTGCAGGTCGTGCAGCTCCACCACGCCCGGCACGCCGACCAGCTCGCGGCCGACCTCAGCGGGGTCCATCCCGGCCGGCGCCGCCTCCAGGAAGATCCGGCCCGAGTCGCGGACCAGGCCGACCCCTGAGCGCACCATGAGCGCCGCCACGACCAGCGAGGCGATCGCGTCCGCCCGGTCGAAGCCGGTGAGCAGCACGACGAGGCCCGAGATCGCGGCCGCGACGAACGCGAACAGGTCCGTCAGCACGTGCTGGAACGCGCCCTCCACGTTGAGGCTGGTCCGGTCGGCCCGGCCGAGGATCCACACCACCAGCAGGTTGACCGCGACGCCCACCAGCGCGGTGACCAGGACCGCCCCGCCGCCGACGGTGGGCGGGTGGATGAGCCGGGTCACCGACTCGTAGCCGATCCACACCGCCAGCAGCAGCAGCGTCAGCCCGTTGGCCTGCGCGGAGAGGATCTCCGCCCGCTTCAGCCCGAACGTGAACCCGCCCGACGGGGGCCGGGCCGCGAGTCTGGTCGCGAACAGCGCGAGGGCGATCGCGGCGGCGTCCGACAGCATGTGCGCCGCGTCGGACAGCAGCGCGAGCGAGTCGACCACCAGGCCGATGGTCACCTCGACCGCCATGAAGCCGGTGATCAGCGCCAGGGCGAGCACCAGCAGCCGCCGGTCGGCGTCCGCCGAAGGCGCGTGGTGATCGTGGTGGTGGCCGTGGTCGTGACCCATGTCCGACATCTTATGCGTGCTTCGCTATATGACGGCAGTCGTTTCTGCCACCGTATGCCGGGGCACTAGTTCAGTACCGACGTTGCAGTGACCAGAAGGGGGCAGGGCCGTGGGCATGGAGATCCGGCTGACGCTGTCGTTGCCACGCGATCGGTCCACCGTCCCCTTGACCCGCCGGGTTCTCGACGCGGCGCTGGGCGTGTTCTCCGTCACCAGGGACTGCCGCGACGACATCGGGCTGGCCGTCGGGGAGGCCTGCGCCAACGCCGTGCAGCACGCCGATCTCGGCGCCGACTACCAGGTGACGGTCACCATCCACGAGGACCGCTGCGTGATCGACGTCGTCGACGACGGCATCGGCATGTCCGCCATGGAGGACGGCGCCGATGCCACGGAGACCGCGGTGGACGCCGAGAGCGGCCGCGGGCTGAGGATCATCCACGCGCTCGCCGACATGGTCGAGCTCCGCCGCCGTCAGCCCCACGGGGTCGCGCTGCGGATCGTGAAGATGCTGACGAGGGTGACCCCGGCGACCGCCTGAATCACCCGTCCTTGATCTGACCTCACCCTCGCTGGTGATTTCTGGACAGAACCATGCCTGTGAGTTCTCCGTGGGTCTGCAATGGAAGCGCACAGCCGGTGCGACTCCGGCACATCTGGGCAGCGTTGCGCAGTGTGCAACGTCACGCCGCGAAGCCGGAGGGCACCCATGACCACGCCGACCACCACGACCCGCTGGACGGTGCAGGACCGCGCCTGGAAGCAGGACCTGCCCGATCTGCCCGACGACGTCATCGCGCTGCTCGCGCCGCCGGTCGTGGTCAGCGCGTCCACGTCCACGATCGAGCACCGCACTTCGGGACGCGCCGTCCCCCGTGCCGTGCCCCAGCCCGTCTGACCTATACCGTTTCGGGCATGACGGTTGCGTACCCGATCGCCCACGCCTGGCTCTCCACCGGAGGCACCGGCGCGCAGAACTACGACGAGTTCGCCGACGACGCGGAGATCACCGCCATCATCGCGGCGAACCCGTCCAGCGCGCTCGCCATCGAGATGCCCCACCGGGCGCCGGACAACGTCGGCCGCTCGTTCCGCGACAGCCTCCCCGACGCCGTGAGCCGCCTGCAGGCCGCGAAGGACGACGGGCACTACACGTCCGCCGACGACGTGGTCGTGCTCTACCGGATCACCGCGCCCGACGGCACCCGCGCCTACGGGCTGTGGTGCATGGTCGCCACCGACGAGATCTCCACCAGCGCCGACGAGCCCGGCGCCGTGATCCGCAACGAGGACGTCTTCATCGAGAAGGTCCGCGAGCGGGTCGCCCTGGCCGAGGCGACGTCGCACCTGCTGTCGCCGGTACTGCTGCTGCAGACCGCGCACGGGGAAGCGCTGCACGCCGCCCTGGCCCACGCCGTCGCCGACGCCGGCAAGCCCGCGGTGACCGACACCGACCCGGCCGGCCGCAGCCACGAGATCTGGGCCGTCGGCGCCGGCACGACCCGCGACCGGCTGCTCGCCCTCGCCGGCGGCGGTGAGCTCGTCGTCGCCGACGGCAACCACCGCAGCCTCGCCGCGCAGACCGCCGGCTACCCGCGCTTCCTCGCCGTGGTCACCACGCCCGAGTCGGTGGCGATCCAGCCGTACAACCGCCTGGTCTCGGAGCTTCCCGCCGGCGTCTCCTTCGACGGCACGGCGCTGGACACCGCCGACGTGCCGGCCGCGGGCGGGCGGGTCCACCTCTACACCCGGGACGGCGCCTGGTCCGTCGAGCTGCCGCGCGACGCCGACGGTGGCGTCATCGACAACCTCGACCACGCCCTCGTCGAGCGCCGCCTCTTCGCCGAGACCCTCGGCCTGGACCCGGGCGACAAGCGCATCACCTACGTCGGCGGCGACTACCCCGCGTCGTGGCTGCGTGACGAGGTCGACGCGGGCCGCGCCGAGCTGGCCGTGCTCATCGCCCCCGTCACCGTCGACGACTTCGTCGCGGTCAACCTCGCCCGGCAGAAGATGCCCCGCAAGAGCACCTGGTTCACCCCCAAGGCACGCGCCGGGCTGGTCGTCGCCCAACTGTCGTAGGTTCACCCGATCGTGGTAGACACTAGGCCGCTTCGTCTACGGCCTGGGGTGTGCACATGCGGATCTTCATCGCGGCCATGGTGGCCGCCTTCGGTATCGGCTCCTTCGCCGCCGCCGCCCTCGTCTGGGACCGGCGGCGGCACTGGCGCCTCACCGGGGGCGCCACCGCCGGATGGGTCTCCGGGCTGCTCTTCGTGGGTCTCGCGTTGGTGGTGGGTTCCTGCCTGGGCCTGATCCAGTTCTGACAGACTTCCCGGTATGCGCGTCTATCTTGGTTCGGACCACGCCGGCTATGAGCTGAAGGTGCACCTCGCCGGCGCCCTGCAGCTGCAGGGTTACGAGGTCGTCGACGTCGGCCCGGCGAAGTTCGACCCCGACGACGACTATCCCGTCTTCTGCTTCCACACCGGCGCCCGCGTCGTCGCCGACCCCGGCAGCCTCGGCGTCGTCATCGGCGGCTCGGGCAACGGCGAGCAGATCGCGGCCAACAAGGTCCCCGGCGTCCGGGCCGCACTCGCGTGGAACCTGGACACGGCCCGTCTCGGCCGCGAGCACAACGACGCGAACATCGTCGCGGTCGGCGCCCGGCAGCACACCCTCGACGAGGCCACGTCGCTGGTCACGACGTTCCTGTCGACGGCCTTCTCGGGCAACGAGCGGCACGCCCGCCGCATCGCGCAGGTCCTGGACTACGACACGACCCGCGTCCTCCCGCCGCTTCCAGACGCCTGATTGTCCTTCGCCGAGAGGCGGATGCGGCTGCCACCCGCGGCCACATCCGCTCAGGCACGGGCGGCCCGGACGTCCGTCGCGTGGCGCCGGGCCGGGAGCGGGCGACAGTTCAGGCCTCCGGTGCGTGGCGCCCCGGTCAGGTGCGGGCGGCTGCCCAGGCGGGCCGTCGCGTGGGCGCAGGGTCAGGCGCGGGGGCGGTGACCAGGGCGGGTGAGCTCCTCGCGGGGCACCCAGCCCCGGCGGATGATCTGCAGGTCGCGGTCGGCGGCGGCGAGGTCGTCGTCGGTGGGCCGGGCCGCGTCGCGGGCGCGCATGGCCGCCGAGACGCTCACCTGGGACGCGCCACCGCCGACGAGGCCGCGCAGGCCCCGCTCCGACACCACCTCGTCGTGATGGTGGTGATGGTGGTTGTCGTGGTGGTGGTGATGATCGTGATCACGGTCGTGATCGTCCTTGCCGTGACCCGCCGCGTGTCCGGCCGGCGGCTGATCGGCGTCGACCGGCTCGGGGTCGTGGACGTTGGCGGTCATGGCGAACGCACCCGACAGCTCCGCCAGCTGCGCGGGACTCGGCGGCGCGGGACTGGTCGGCGCCGTGCTCGGGACCGGCGCGACGCTCGGGGCGGCGGCGGTGGCAGGGACCTGCTCCGTCGCCGGGCCGGGTGACCCTGCGGGGTGCCCGTCCACCGCGGGGGCCGGTGGCCCGGCCGGGGCGGCCGCTGCCAGGGGAGGCGCCGGTGCGGCCGGAGGGCCCGGTGCGGGCTGGGTGCTGACCGGCGGATGGATCGGTGGCCGGGGCACCGGTGGATGAGGCTTGACCACAGGGGTCTCCTCGATGTGCGCTTCCTGCACCGGCTCGTCCACTGCCGCATTGTCCGCCGGGGTGGGCGTTTCCGGTGCCGACGGATCCGCAGCGGACGGCTGGTGATGCCGCATTCGGCGCCGCCGGCGCTGGATCCCACCCACAGCACAGACCCTACCCGCTCCGCGCCCCCTGGCAGAGGGATCAGAAGATCTCGATCGATGACGGGGTGACGTGCCAGCCGAAAGCGGTGCTGGTGGCGGCCACCGCACCGGGGCGGTGCTCCTGGACGCGGCCGGCCGCGGCGAGCGAGCCGAGCTTCGTGCCGCCGAGATACGCCGCGCCCAGCTCCGTCACGTCGCAGGTCAGGTCGGCCGGGGCGTCGGTCGGCGAGCAGTTGACCAGGGCCCCGCCGGCGCCGGCCCGCAGCCGCCAGCGGCCCGCGTTGGCGGGCACGAGCGCGTCGGTGACCTCGAGGACGACGTCGACGGGTGCCGCGTACTTCCGTGCGGTGAGCGCCCGGGGCAGGTCGACGATGCGGACCCAGAGCCCGTCGCTGACCTTGCCGCCGAGGCGGCGGGGCTCCTCCACCAGGTGGAAGATCTCCTCGTCGACGCCGGCGAGGCCCTTGACGACCGAGCGGGTCAGGTCGAGGCCGAGCAGGAAGCGCCACAGCGCCGCCGCCGCGTCGGGGGTGACGGCGACCAGCTCGACGACGTTGACCTCGCCCTTCGGGCCGTTGTCGTCCCAGTCGTTCTTGATGCGGTAGCGCGTGTACCCCTGCACGACGCCGCTCTGGTCGCTGTACAGGACGGCGCGGGTCGCGGTGTATCCCTCGCGCTGCTTCTCGGGGTCGCTCGTGAGGTGCGTCCACCACGTCTCGTCGCGACCGGACCACCCGGGGCGTCCGGCGAGCGCGCGGTCGTACACCTCGGACAGCTCCTTGCACGTCTCGGACGGCACCACCGCACGCAACGTGCCGGTCCCGTCGCCGGCGGTGCCGCGGATCGCGAGCTCGCGGCGGTCGGCGCGCAGGGTGACGTTCTGTGAGGCGAGACCGTAGCCGAACCGCTGGTAGATGCGCCCCTCCGAGGCCCACAGCACGGCGACGGCCTCCGGCACCCCGGTCAGCTGCCCGGTCATCATGCGGCGCAGGAGCCCCTTGCGGGTGTGCGTCGGGGCGACCGACACCCCGGTGACGTGGGCGGCGGGGATGACGGCACCCGGCACGGCGAGATCCCGGGTGAAGACGCCGGCGGTGCCGACGATCTGGCCGTCGAGCTCCGCCAGCGTGTACCGCGCGGGGTCGATGACCGTGCGGATCGTGTCGGTCGGGTCGGGGTCGCCCGGGACGTTGAACGCGGCCCGGATCACCCGGCTGAACGAGTCGATATCGGCGGTCGTCGCGGCGCGCAGCGTGTATCCGGTCACGCAGTCGTGTCTACCTCGTGACCTCCGTCGAGCGCGACCGATTTCGCGCGCTGGTTACTCTCGGAAGTGATTGCAGCAGTATCCGGGGGCGGAAACTTCATCTGGGGGGAGTCGCACGATGACGCAGGGTGCGTTGCTGGACCTCGTGTGTGGTCCGGCGAGCCCTTTGCCGGAGACGTTCCAGCGCTACCGGCTCGTCGCCCACCTGGGTTCGGGCGGCCAGGCGGACGTCTACCGAGCGGTGCGCATCTGCGGCGGGGTGACGTCCGCACCGATGACCGTGAAGGTGTTCCGCATCGACCCGCAGCGACCGATCGCCGACGAGCTGCGGTCCTGGGACAAGGGCGACGCCGCGCTCATGGACCTCAACAACCGCGGCGTCGGCGGCATCTGCCGGCGCGCCGACGGCTTCTACGGGCCGCCGCCGCACCGGCCGGGGGAGCGCCCGGCGCCGGGCGACGCCGTGCCGTACCAGGTCTACGACTACCTGCACGGGGTCAACCTGCGCGAGTACATCGCGCAACGCTCCGGCATGGCACCCGGCGGCCGCCGGCTCAACGCCGTCGCCGCGCTCAAGACCCTCGGGTCGGTCCTGCAGGCGCTGCACCACCCGCAGCAGTCCGGCGCGACGGCCGTCCTGCACATGGACGTCAAGCCCTCCAACCTCATGGTCCTCGCGACCGGCGAGGTGCGCCTGATCGACTTCACCGGCGCCCGCTACTTCCGCGAGGAGGAGATCACCCAGATCGCCTACACCCCGGAGTCCGGCGGCCCGGAGGCGTTCGGCGGCGTCAAGCACGTCGGCCCCGCCTACGACGTGCACGGCTACGGCGCGGTCGCCTACTTCATGGTCACCGGCGCCTACCCGCGCGTCGACGGCCGCACCGACCAGCGCAACCCGCACGAGGCGTCCCCGCCGCAGTGGAACGTGCTGCGCCGCCACCCGCTGCTGGAGCGAATCCCGGCGCTGCGCGACCACCTGCACGCGCCGCTCGCCGACCGCCCGTCCGAGCGCCCCGACACGCGCGAGCTGCCCTCGTGGCTCGCCCACCTGGCGGAGCTCGTCCGCAGGTCGGGCCTGCCCGACGTCGGCTGCGACTGGGTCGAGCCCGAGGCCTCGGAGACGTCCCGCGCCATCGGCCGCGCCCGGCCGTCGGTCACGGGGACGGAGACCGACGCGTACCAGCGGATCGAGCGCCTGGAGCGGGAGCTGGTCGCCCTGCGCTCCGCCACCTCCGCGATCTCGGCGCCGACCGCCTTCCACAACTCGGTGCCGGTCTCCGCGCCGCCCGTGTCGGGCGTGCCCGTCTCTCCCGGCGCCGCTGGGGTCGCCGTCTCCGACGCCGGGGTGCCGCAGATGCGCGGCCGCGCGAAGGTCGTCCACCGCCCCGCCCCCGACCCGACCGGCATGATGCCCGTCGAGCCCGAGAACGACCGCCCCATGTACCGCCCGGAGCCCGGCGAACGCGCCCGCACCCTCAAGGTCGGCTGGGAGCTGACCGGCACCGGCGCGTTCATCGCCTTCATCTGCTGGGGCCTGTGGGCCCTGGACAGCGACGGCAGCCTCGGCGGCCCGTTCTTCGCCTTCCTGGTCGTGCTGGCCGTCGCCGTCGGCGTGTTCGCCCTGACCCGCCTCGTCGGCCGCCTCGTCCTGGAGCAGCGCTTCGGCCGGGTCCGCCGCAGCGCCAAGGGCGCCCACGCGCTGACGGGCCTCTTCCTCGCCGCCGCGGGCATCGCCTACCTGCGCGAGGTCGGCTGGTTCATGCAGTTCTGGAACTGGCTGACGGGCCTGTCCGGGTGAGACGCTGGCGCCGCCGCGGTCGTGCCCCGCACACCCTGGAAGGGCTCATCAACTTCCGCGACCTCGGCGGCCTGCCCACGACCGGCGGCGCCGTCCGCCCCGGCCGCCTCTTCCGCAGCGACTCACTCGCGTACGCCACCCGGGCCGACGTCACCCACCTGGTCGACGACCTGAAGGTCACCACGGTCATCGACCTGCGCGGCGAGTTCGAGGTGACCCACCTGGGCCGCGGCGCCTTCGCGAACGCCCCCGTCTCGTACGTCTCGGCCCCGATCGCCGACGTCAGCGGCGCCGAGGACCTCGTCGGCCACTACGTCGCCATGCTCGCCGAGAAGGGCGACGTGCTGGCCGGCACGGTCCGCCTCCTGTCCACGTCCTCCACCCTGCCCGCGGTCTTCCACTGCGAAGCGGGCTGCGACCGCACGGGCGTCCTGGCCGCCGTGGTGCTGAGCCTGCTCGGCGTGCCTGACGAGGCCATCGCCGCGGACTACGCCGCCACCGCGACCGCGATGCCCCGGATCCACGAGCGGGTCTCCGCCGTCGTCGACCGCCTCGGCCTCCCACCCCGCCCCGCCTCCGTCCTCGACTGGACCCCGGAGGCCACGATGATGCTGCGCACGCTGGACCTGGCGAAGGACCGGTGGGGCTCGATCCAGGACTGGGCCCACACGTACGGCCTGAAGGACGACGACCTGTCCGCCCTACGAGCGGCGCTGGTCGCCTGACACCCGGCCCGTCAGGGAGTGGAGGCGCCGGAGGTGGTGCCCAGGTGGGTAGGTCAACGGAGGGCTCCTCGCGAGCGGAGCGGGCCGCGCCGCGCCGTACCGCGCCAGGACGGAAAACGCCGAGGCGACGACGCGGCCCGCGGTTCGCGCGTCTCACCGCGGCCGGGACCGTCGGGACGACGGCCGGGGACGCTGTGGACGCGCTGGATGACGGGCTGCGTCATCGACCCTGAGGGGTTGGGCGAGGGTGGGGCCAGGGTGAATCCGGGGAACCATCCGGTCCGGGTCGGCGGTCCGGGGCCGTACCGCTGCCGAACCGGGAGCAGGGCGGGTCAGACGGATACGGGGCGGGCGTTCAGAAGGGCGGTGTGCTCGCGCTGAGCGGCGTCCAGGAGTGCCTGCCAGGCGTCGGCGCCGATCGGGAGTCTGGTGGGGCGCTCGTCCGAGGCGATGAGGCGCAGCACCTCCGAAGCGAACAGCGACGGCGGGTTCGCCATCGGCAGGTCCTTCATGGCGCGGGAGCCGGCGAGCATGGGGGCGGTGACGTCGTGGTACGTGTCGATGTGGCGGGACTCGGTGAGCGTGCTGCCCCATTCGGTGGCGAACATGCCGGGCTCGACGGCGACGACGTGCACGCCGGTGCCGGCGAGCTCCTGGGACAGGGCCTCGACCATGCCTTCCAGGGCGTACTTGGCGGCCGTGTAGGCGCCGAGGCCCGGGTACGCGAGCCGCCCCGCCGTCGAGGAGACCATGACGATGTCGCCGTGGCCCTGGGTGCGCATCAGGGGCAGGACCATGCGGGTCAGGCGCCAGGGGCCGAAGAGGTTCGTGGCGAACTGGGCGGCGAGCTCCTCGTCCGTGACCTCCTCGACGGCGCCGAAGTGGCCGTAGCCGGCGTTGTTCACCAGGACGTCGATGCCGCCGAAGCGGGCCACCGCGGCGTGCACCGCGTTGTGGCAGTCGTCGGGGTCACGGACGTCGAGCGCGCACGTGGCGAGCGTGCGCGGGTAGGCGTCGCGGAGGTCTTCGAGGGTGGACGTGCGGCGGGCGGTGGCTAGGACCTGTTGCCCGGAGGCGGCGACGGCTTCGGCGAGGGCGCGACCAAGGCCCGTGGAGCATCCGGTGATCAACCAGCGGCGAGTCATGTTCGACATAGTGACTCTGAGTATCTGCTCCGGAACAGGCCGAGAAACGTGAGTGACCGTCATTCACCGCGGAAATCCGTCGTTCGTGTACGTCGGGGAACATCGTCGTACAGTTGCGGCATGCGCTCGCTCGCCGAGCTGATCTCCGAGGACCGGTCGGCTTGGGCCGAGGTCGAGGCGGCGGTCAGCGGGTCACCGTTCGCGGTGGAAATCCTGCCGACAGATCCCGATCGGGCGGCTTCCTGCCTGCAACGACTTCAGGTCACCACGAAGTCGTGGCTGGGTTCGCTGGTGTACCTGTCGGGTGGGCTGGTCGTCGACGACGGCTGGTTACGGATCCTGGGCTCGGGATATCCCGAGCGACGGCTGCCGGACATCCACACGGTCAACGCCGCGTTCACCGGCGCCGGTCTCGTCGTCGCGCAGGACGTGATGGGCGGCGAGTTCGTGTGGCGGCAGGGTGACGGACCGTCGCCGTCGATCCACTACTTCGCGCCCGACACCCTCGGCTGGGAGGACCTCGGCCTCGGGTACACCGACTGGCTGTACGGCATGCTCAGCGGCGCGATCGACCAGTTCTACCTCAGCTGGCGCTGGCCCGGCTGGCAGGACGAGGTGGCCGCGATCCCGTTCGACGCCGGGCTGCACACGCTGCCGCCGCTGTTCACCGCCGAGGGCAAGGACATCGCCGAGACCAGCCGGCGGCCGATCCCGATGTCCCACCTGGTGAGCTCCCTGCACGACTTCGCCGACCAGCTCGGCACCTAGTGGACCTGCACCGCCGCGACGAGGGCCCGCGGGACGCGCCCGCCGTGGTCCTGCTGCACGGCGGGGGCAGCAGCGGCGCCACCTGGGACAGGTTCACCCCGGAGCTGATCGCCGCCGGATACCGGGTCGTCACGCCGGACCTGCGCGGCCACGCCGGGAGCCCGCGCTCCCGGCCGTACACGCTGCGATCCCACCGCGACGATGTCATCGCGCTGCTCGATGGGCTCCGCCTCGATGCGGTGACGCTCGTCGGGCATTCGCTCGGCGGGTTCGCGGCGACGCTGGTCGCGCAGGAGCAGCCGGAACGTGTCACGCGGCTGGTGCTCGAGGACCCGCCGGCGCCGCCGCGGCACGACGAGGGCAGGCTGCCGCTGGGCCGGTTGCTGCTGCTGTCCATCGGCACCGCCGATCCTCGCCGCCGGTACGACCGGCTGGCCCTCACCTCCGCGATCACCCAGCTGCGGCAGGCACATCCCGACTGGTGGGACGCGCTGCCGCGCATCACGGCGCCGACCCTGCTGCTGTCCGGCGGTCCCGCCAGCCACATCGCGCCGGCGCGGCTCGCCGAGGTGGCGGCGCTCATCCCGCGATGTGACCTCGTGACCCTGGCGGTCGGGCACCGCATCCACAGCACCGACCCGTCGCGGTTCGGCGAGACCGTGCTGCGATTTCTCGGCGATGCTGTCCGGGACGGCACGCCCGCTCCGACGTCTCCGGCGTCACCGATGGACGGTGCCGTTCGAGAGGAGTGACCGTGAAGTACATGATCCTGACGTACGCGTCGCAGCGGGACTACGACGAGATGGCCGGCAGGCCCGGCAACGACCCCGTCTGGACCGGCGAGGACTTCGCCGCCATGGGCGAGTTCATGACGAAGTTCAACCAGGATCTCGAGGCGTCCGGTGAGCTGGTCGAGACCCGCGCGCTCGGCGCCCCGGTGCACACCCGCCGGATCGGCGGCGCGCCCGCCCTGGTCACCGACGGGCCCTACGCGGAGACGCAGGAGGTCCTCGCCGGCTACTGGATCGTCGACGTCGACAGCTTCGACCGGGCCACCGAGATCGCCGCGCGGCTCGGCGAATGCCCGGCGCCGCCGTCGGTGGCCACGACCGCGTACGCCGACGTGCGGCCGATCATCGACTCCGCCGATGAGATCGGTCTCTGAGCAGTCCTTCGAGGACCTGCTGCGCTCCCTGGCGCCGCAGGTCCTCGGTGCGCTCGTGCGCCGCTACGGGCACTTCGACCACGCCGAGGACGCCGTGCAGGAGGCCCTCATCGCGGCCGCCGCGCAGTGGCCGGCCGGCGGCGTCCCCGACTCGCCGCGCGGCTGGCTGATCACCGTCGCGTCCCGCCGGCTGACGGACCTGCTGCGCAGCGAGTCCGCCAGGCTGCGCCGCGAGGCGGAATGGGTGCCGCCGCCACCGTCGGCCGCCGGCGCCGGCGTCGACGACAGCCTCATCCTGCTCGCGATGTGCTGCCACCCGTCGCTGAGCCCGCCCGACCAGATCGCCCTGACGCTGCGGGCCGTCGGCGGCCTGACCACCGCCGAGGTCGCGCGGGCCTTCCTGGTGCCGGAGGCGACCATGGCCCGTCGCATCACCCGCGCGAAACAGCGCATCAAGGCGAGCGGGGTGCCGTTCGCCCTGCCGGACACCTTCTCCGGCACCGTCCTGCACGTGCTGTACCTGATGTTCAACGAGGGGTACGCCGCCACCGCCGGCTCCGACCTGCACCGGCCCGACCTGGCCGCGGAGGCGATCCGGCTGACCAGGCTCGTGCACCGGCTGCTGCCCCCCGACGCCTTCGGCAACGAGGTCGCCGGGCTGCTCGCGCTGATGCTGCTCACCGACGCGCGCCGGGCCGCCCGCACCGCGCCGGACGGCACCCCCGTGCCCATGGACGCGCAGGACCGCAGCCTGTGGGACGCCGCGGCGATCGCCGAGGGCGTGGCACTCGTCACGGCGGCGCTGCCCCGCGGACCCGTCGGCCCGTATCAGCTGCAGGCGGCGATCGCGGCCCTGCACGACGAGGCCCCCTCCGCGGCGGCGACCGACTGGCCGCAGATCGTCGCGCTGTACGAGGTGCTGCTCACCCTCACCGACAACCCGATGGTCGCGCTGAACCACGCCGTCGCGGTCACGATGGCCACCGGCCCCGCCGAGGGCCTCGCCCTGCTGTCGGCGCTGACCTCCCTGCACGGTGACCACCGCTTCCACTCGGTCCGGGGCCACCTGCTGGAGATGTCCGGCTCGCCGGCCCCCGCCAGGGACGCCTACCTCAGGGCCGCGGAGCTCACTGGGAGTCTGCCGCTGCGCCGGTACCTGCACGCCCGCGCCACCGCGTGCCAATGATCGGACGTTGCGGCACGTAGTGGACGTTCTCCCTGGTCAATTCCATGATCGGGCTGATTTCGAACGCGTGTTCGACTAAGGTTCCGGCTCATGGAGATCATCACCTGCGCCGCCGTGAAGCTGACCCCGACCGCCACCGGCGACGTACCGGTCCGCTGCGCGAAGCACCCGGATCACGTCGCGTCCGGCGACCCGGTCCACGAGGCCCGCCTCGGCGTCTTCCCGGTCCGCTGGACGGGTGCGGCATCTTCCCCCGATCTGTGACCCCCGGCCGCGGGAACGACCGACACGTATCCGAACGTGCCGTACGCCTGACTGAACGTGATCTCCATGCCACCCGCACAGCCGATCGGCCACCCGCCACCCACGGCGCAGGATCACCCCATGAGCCGTCGCCGCCTCACCGCCGCCGTGATCATCCTGCTGACCCTCGTCGGCTGCGGCTCCACCGCCAAGCCTGACGCGCAGCCCCTCGGCGCCGCCGGCTCCACGTCGGCCTCCACGTCACCGTCGCCGTCCTCGTCGCCGTCCCCGTCGCCCTCGCCGTCCGCGTCGGCCGTCGGGACGGCCGCGCCGGCGTCGCTTCCGGCCACGGGAGCGCCCGCGCCGAAGACGCCGGCCACGACGAAGCCCACGACGAAACCCGCCGCCCCGAAGACGACCGCCCCGGCGGGAGGTGGCGGCAACGTCGTCCACGCTGGCGCGTTCTGCTCCCCGGAAGGCGCGACCGGCCACACCTCCACCGGCAAACTGATGCGCTGCACCCGCAAGCCGGGCGAGGACCGCGCCCGCTGGCGCGCCCCGTGACGCAACCCCACGGGCGGTCTCGCGGTCTCGCGGTCTCGGCATCGCGTCGTGCCGGACGATGCCCGGGCCGCGGTAGCCGGTCCTCGCTCGCGGCGCGACTCGACGGCGAGCCTGAGCCGGCTCCTTGGATAGGTGGCGCGGAAGGTGAAGTGCCGGGCGGTCTTCGAACCGCTCGCCGACGACGGGTGACGTCCGGGACGAGGATCTGATCCAGGCCCTGACCTGCGTGAAGAGCTAAGAGCGGGCGATGAGAATCGAACTCACACCGTCAGTTTGGAAGATCGCCCTGAGGTGGGGTGATCTGCCCGATTGGCCTGGTGGGAGCGCGGTTCTCACGCCCGCTCGTGCCCGTTCGCGACCCCTGTCGGACAGGACTACTGGCACGCGAATGGCACGTTCGATCATGACGCGCCTTCTGCCCTGCGCCGTCATGGCGGTCTATGAGGCCGATGCCCGGTCCGGAGCCTCTATCGCAGGTCAACGTGTCGGAGAACGTCGGCTGACGTAGGCGGCTATGGTCGTGTGCATGGCGGGTATTCCACGGGTGGTTGCGTCCGGTGAGCTGGTCGCCCGCGTCGACGACGTGCTTATCCACCTGCTGACGGTGGAAGCGTGGGTCGGTCGCCTTGCGGTTCGTCTGGTCGGCGTGCCTGATGACGAGACTCGTCATCCCGCAGGGGCGCATGAAGCCGCGCTGGTCGAGTGGCACACCTCCGGAGCCGCAGCGGCTGGAACTCCACCGCCCAGGTCGCCGGCTGACTTGACGTTCCAGTCCGTGAAGCTGCACGCCGAACAAGGCGGCATTCCGCTGCGCCTGATGGGCCGGTCCTGCGGGGGCACGGGAACCGAGTGGCTCGGACAGTGGTCTTTCGAGTCCGGCACCGACATGTCTGTCGGCATGGTGAGGTTGACGGTCGAGACCGACGACAGCCGGTGGAGCGAATCCTTCGACTTGGCCGCGTAGCCGCCGCGCCGGCCGATGCCGGCGCTTGCGCCGCCAGCAGGCCGAGCGCGAGCGGCGTTCCTGTCACCGCGTCCCCGTCCCCTGAGCCGAGCTGAGCGGAGTCTCCCCGTATGCCGTCGTCCACCTTCCAGGGAGCGGGGCGGTGCCGGGTGGGCCAGGCTCGCCGTAGGCGACCGCGGAGCGGCTTGGCCTGGCGTGCCCGGTGCCGGTCTGCTCGGCTCGTCCTGGACGACGGTGCGGGGAGCGGAGCGACCTCCCCGGAGCCAGAGGCCCCGCCGGAGGCGAGAGGGCAACTACCCACGGAGCTCGCAGGAAGCGAAGCGGCCGGTGTCGACGCGCACCACCTCGGGCCTACGGACACCAATGCGATAGGCGCAAACCGTGAGTTCGGCTGATGCTAACGCGCTCACGACGATGCAGTATGACCAAATGTCCCTGAACATCTGGTGGTCGAACCGTCCGGCCGAACGATTTTGGATGGAAGTTACCGACAGGGACGAAGAGCAATTAGGTGCTGATCTCCTGGCACCCCAGGCCGATGGCGCGGGCAAAGGGCAGTGGTCGTACACCCTCGTCGCGGAGACGAAGCCTGGCGATGTCGTCCTGCATTGGCATCGAACACTCGCCGGCCGACCCGCTCTCGTGGGCTGGTCCGAAGTGACAGGACCGCTGTCCAGCGGCTCGATGACCTGGCAGGCACGAGGAACCCGAGGCCGAGCGCGAGGCGTTCCGACGACCGGGGCCAGCTACCAGATGGGGCTCGGTGGGTTCAACGGACTCGACAATCCGGTGACCCTCGATGATCTCAATCAGCAAATCTTGACGGTGAAGAGTGTGTATGACGAGCTCTCGGGCCAGGTGTCTGGAACGCTCTACTTTCCTTTCATCTTCTACCGGCCGACCGAACTGCGGGCTCAGCAGGGTTATCTCGCCAAGTTTCCCGCCGCACTCGTTGCGGCGATCCCCGAGCTCCAGGGAGCCGTGCCGACAGGCCCGGAGACGAAGGGGACGGCTACCGCATCGAAGGTGAAGCGCGCGGTCGGCATGCCGCGTACCAGGGATCCGGAACAGGCGAGAGCAGTGGAACGGTGGGCCGTCGATCGGGCGAAGGAGCACTACTACGCCCAGGGCGCCACAGGGATCATCGAACTTGGCAAACCGTACGACCTGGTTGTGCACGGCCTGGGACCAGAGCGACACGTTGAGGTCAAAGGAAGCTCCGTGCAGGTTGAGGCCGTCGAGCTCACGGTCAACGAGGTTGCCCATGCACGCAATTTCTCACCTACCGACCTGGTTGTCGTTGACCAGATTCAGTGTCGTCGCAAGCCTGGCGGCGGCTACACCACGAGCGGCGGCGTGATGAGGGTCTACGCGTCGTGGTCCCCCGCGGACGAACATCTGTCGACCACGAAGTTCCGCTACAACTTGCCGGACTGAGTCGGACGGCCCGCCGCGGCGGGCCGCTTGATTTTATAAAGGCAAATTCGGCAATGCGTCTAGAGAAGTCCCGTTTGCGCTAGCCTGTGGCGGCCAGGCGCATCAGCCAAAAGGACTGAAGTTGTCGTTGGGCGGCCGGTTGCCGTGGGTAGATCGGGATCGCCATATGTACGTGACGGCGGAAATTAGTCGTCCGCTTGACAGAATCTGCAAACGATCAACGTGATAGCTCGTCTATGTGTCCGAATCGTCCTGTAGCGCTCGGCTGCGGTACGTTGCGTCGATGTCATCAGAACACGATGCCGCGGCAGGAGATGCCGCTTGCTTCCTGAGCTACTCTCGCGACGATGATGCTGTAATGAATGGCATTGCTGGCGAGATAAAGGCCCGAATTGAAGGCCTCTATCGAGCCAAGACCGGAAAGAATCTGAGAGTTTTCGTTGACCGGCAGGACATTAAATGGGGAGAGGATTGGCGCGTAAGTATCGCCGACGCAGTTCGGGGGGCGACCGCCTTCATCCCTCTGATTACGATGAACTACTTCAACCGGGCGGCCTGTCGAGAAGAACTTATGGCATTCTATGCTAGCGCAAAGGTACTGGGTGTTACGGATTTGATCCTTCCGTTAATTCTGGCGGGCGGCAGGTTAATTGATCCGTTGGATCCGAGGGAAGAGGTGCGCATCGTAGAGCGGCTCCAGCGTGAGTCGCTAGAAGATGTATGGGTGCATGGGTTTAAGTCTGCCGAGTGGGCGGTCGCGATGAATCGAATAACTGACAAACTGATTCTCGCGCTGGAGAAGGCAGAGAACAAGCTAGCAGAGCTAGAGGTGTCCGGTGAGCAGCGCGCTTCTGGTGCAGATGCTATCGGTCGTTCATCCGACCCGTCCGGCGCGAAT
This sequence comes from Dactylosporangium sp. NPDC051087, assembly GCF_055586325.1. Lineage (NCBI taxonomy): Bacteria > Bacillati > Actinomycetota > Actinomycetes > Micromonosporales > Micromonosporaceae > Dactylosporangium > Dactylosporangium sp. NPDC051087. The sequence continues at coordinate 238,480 of NZ_JBVJIJ010000021.1, forward strand.
GGAGAGCAAGAAGAAGATTTTGACGACGTTGAGGGCGGACTTTACTATTTAGTTCATGAGTTCCAGGAGGAATGCGAGAGTTTCGGAAAGGTGGCGCCGGGTGCTCTCGCAGACGTGAAGGAATTCTTTGATGTCGTTATGTCGGGTATCGGAAGGCTCAACGCGTCGACTGACCGGCAGGCGGTGAGTCGAAATTCTGTCCTTGTCGCAAAGGAGGTTGAGGAGCCATCGCAGCGACTGGGTGTCAGCGGTGCCGCGATGCTCCAGCACCTATCGGCGGCCGACGCGGCTCTGCGCCAAGTGGTATTTGAAGTAGGAGAAACAAAAGCGCCCGGAGTGAGTGCAGGTCTCCGAGAGGCGCTGCAGGAGGTTCGGTCTTTCACGGATGGAATGGAGGATTTGCCGGAGCAATTAAATGAGATGGTCGAGATGTTGGCGTTCGTGCAACGCATGAGTATCTCATTGCGTCGCGCGTTTACGCCTGGACACAAGGGTGTTATGGCAATCCGAGACTCAATGAAGATCTTAAGGTCGTGGGATGAGCTTGCAAAAACTTTCTAGACTTATGCGTACACACTCCAGATAGTAAACGTTTAGACAATGTCGTGGATCTCGGAATCTGGTCGCGAGCGGAAGGGTGCAATGGAGCCGAGTAGCAGCAGGGCGACTGTTGCGGATTATGCTATCAAGGTGGCGGATGATTCGTACGATTGGTACCGGTCTCATGCTATACGATCGAGGAAATGGCACAAGTTCACCGAAGTGTCAGTCGTTCTGATCGCTGCAGCGATTCCGGCTTCGGTTGTCGTGGTTCCTCAGCGCCCAATCCTTTCCGCCTTGCTTGGAACTGCAGTTGTGGTTCTGACTGGGCTAAAGGCCACCTTCCACTGGCAAGAAAACTACTTGCGGTATTCGGAGGCCCGAGAGGCCATAGAAACGGAGCGCCGACAGTACCGCACGCTCGCCCCGCCGTACGACTCGGAGCAACGAGATCAGGTTTTGGTTCAGAAGATCACCGCTATTGAACACGATGAAATGCGAGGGTGGCTGCGGATTGCAAGGCAGGAAAGACGACGGTTAAATACTGATTCGATGCCGTAGCTGAACCTTCTCGATTCGCATGAGTGACTGGACGAATCTCCTTGTGTAGCAAGTCTGCAGGGTGGTCGCCCTAGTGGGCGCCGCGTCCGGCTGTAATGATAGTGGCGTGCCATCTGACGCATCAGCCCAGCGACTGCGAATCGGCTCGGAGGTTCGGCGGCTACGCATGTCCGCGGGACTGTCGGGAGAGCAGGTCGCTGATGCCCTTGGCTGGTCACAGCCGAAGGTGTCTCGTATCGAGGCGGGCAGGACCGCCTTCACCGTCCGTGATATCGCACATCTGCTTGCGTTGTACGGTGTGGGAGACGACGTCAGAGCCGAATTGCTGGGTGCTACTGCGGTTGACACCGGCGAAGGAGCATGGATTGTCCGGGCAGGTGGGTACCCGCGTCGTCAGGGCTCTGTCGGTTCCCTTGAGGTTGTAACGAGACGGCTACGTCACTTCCAGATCATCACAGTGCCCGGGCTTCTGCAGACACGCGAGTACGCCCGCGACATCACGGCTGCCGCTAACGTGCCTGACCCTGAGGCCTCAGCTGATGCGCGAATGCGGCGTCAGGCTGTCGTGCGTGGAGAGGGCGGACCGCGGTACGAAGTGGTGCTCGATACGCGCGCGTTACTACTCCGGCCCGGCTCCCTTGGCTCGCTTCGCGAGCAGGTCGTTGCGCTCGCTGAGGCCGGCGAGGCGCAGGAGCGGCTTGACCTCCGGATCATCCCGCTAGGCGCGCGGTCGACGGTGATCGCGACGGTCGGGTTCATCATCTTTGACTTCATCGCGGAGGAGAGTCCGTCGGTTGCCTTCGTCGAGGCGCCGGCGGGCGACGTGTACTTCTCTGCTGAGGAGGACGTCGCGCATTACTCAGAGCTGTTTGAGAGGCTACAGGGTGTTGCGCTGAGCCCAGAGAAGTCTGTTGAATATCTTCGATCATTCGCAGCCGACATCGAGCGGTACGTCGGCCCGGTCGAGGGGAGCGGCAGAGCATGAGCGAGGACAGGTTCGCCGGCGCGGTCTGGCGGAAGAGCACGCACAGCGCGGATGGCGGATGCGTCGAAGTCGCCTACGCTGACGGCATGATCGGCGTACGCGACACCAAGGCCAACGGCACCGGTCCGGTTCTCGCCTTCACGGAGCGGGAGTGGACGGCGTTCCTGGCCGGCGCGCACGGCAGTGAGTTCGAGATCGACACGTTGTCCCGGTAGTCCGGGACATGACGGCTTCAGCGGCGGCACCTGACGTGGAATCCACGCGCCGGGTGACGCCGCTGCTCGTCTCAACCGGTGTCTCGGTCACGGGTGATGGGGCGTTCCTCGCCGCCGGCCCGCTGCTCGCCGCATCGCTCACCCGCGATCCGGTCGCCATCTCCGCGGTGACGGCGGCGTTCTACGTGCCGTGGCTGGTCTTCGGCCTCCCAGCGGGCGCGCTCGTCGACCGCTGGTCGCGCCGCGCGGTCATGGTCGTTGCCGATGTCGTCCGGGCCGTGCTGCTGGCTGGACTCGCGGTGCTCGTGGCCACCGGATACGTCAGCCTTCCCGTTCTGGTCGCGCTGATCGTGGTGGTCGGTGCCGCGCAGATCTTCTTCGACTCCGCGGCGCAGGCCACCATCCCCGCGGTTGTCGGCCGCGACAAAGAGACGCTCGCTCACGTCAACGGCCGGTTCTGGGCGCTCGACACGGTCGGCCGGTCGCTGCTCGGTCCGCCCCTTGGCTCGCTGACGTTCGTCCTCAACCGGGCGGTCCCGTTCGCGTTCGACGCGATGTCGTTCCTCGTGTCAGCGCTGTTCGTGCGGAGACTGCCCGCCACTCCTCGCGCAGATGTACAGCACGAGCCGATCGGCGCCGCCATCAAGGCCGGCGTCCGGCATCTGATCCACACGCGAGAGCTCCGGGTCCTCGCGATGAGCATGGGCGCCTACAACTTCGGCTACAACGTGGCGCTGGCGACGTTCGTGCTCTACGTGACTGACGTCCTGGACGTGTCCGACGCTGTGTACGGCGTGCTCCTCGCCGCCGGCGCGATCGGTGGAGTCGCGGTCGGCTGGCGAGCGGGACTCCTGACCCGGAACCTCTCGTACCGTCAAACGGCGGCGATCGTCCACGTCGGGCAGGCGCTCGGATGGGCCGGCATCGCGCTCGCCGCGAACGTCTGGGTCACCGGAGTGATGTTCGTGCTCCTCGGTGCGAGCGGCTCCCTGTCCAGCGTCGCGATCGGTTCGGCTCGTCAGGAGCTGACCCCTGATGGCCTTCTCGGTCGTGTCGTCTCGGCGTTCCGCATCATCGGTCTCGGATCGGCCGGTCTGGGCGCTCTGGTCGGCGGTGTCGTTGCCGATCGGTACGGCCTCACCACTCCGCTGCTGTGTGCCGTCGGTCTGCTGCTGGTTGCGGCTGCTCTGACCTGGCCGTTCCGGAAGCAGTAAGTCTCTTGCGAATCGCCTGGGTGACCTGCGTTGACCACACTTATGCACGCGTGCATAATAACATTCATGCGTGCATAGAGGTGGCTTGATCTGCTGATGTACGCGCGCCGACGTGTCTTGTCACGTCGCCACAGGCGGCGCCGGGGCGGGTGCTGAACACCGAAGCAGGTGAGGAGACCGTCCGTCTCGGCGCCTTCCATGGAGGAGGCTCGCATGCCCTACGTCCCACGCGCCGGCGACACCGTCGTACTCGATGCGAAAGCATCGCCACAGTTCGCTGGTGATCGCGCTATCAAGCTCATCGTCGCGGCGCTTGACCAGCGGCCCACGTACGACGGCTGGGCCTGGATTCGCGGCTACGCGCTCAACGGCCAGGGCCTCGCGGTAGCCCAACGTGAGGTCTTCGTTCTGCTCGCCGGGGTGCGGAAGGTTGCCGCATGACCGCCCACGCCGCGCGGCGGCCGTCCTGGACGTGCGCCGTCGATGGCGCTGAATGGCCATGCGCCGACGCCCGACGCGCGATCCTCGACATGCACGGCGGGACTTCCACGGCGGCCCAACGGCAGATGCTCGGCCTGCTCGCCGCCGCGATGGCCGAGACCGGTCAGCACGACCTCACCGTCATGTACCGCAGGTTCGTTGTCTGGGCGCTGGTGCCGGGGGAGCGGTGCCACGTCTGCCAGGGCCTCCGGCATGCGGTCGTCCCCGGTGTGCCGCCGCGTCTGGTGCCGTGCAACGAGATGCATTCCCTGCTCGCGGAGTACGCCGGCTCCGCCGCTGACGAGCTGGTGCGCCAATGACCGCCCGTATCTACCTCAGCTCGGCCGCGAAAGATGCCGTCCGGCAGGCGCAAGCGGTCCTCGATGCGCACGTACCGGTCGGCCTCGGCGAGCAGTGCGCGGGGTGCGGCGCTGCCGGGCCGTGTGCACAGCGGCGGGCCGCGATCCGCCTGCTCTGCCGCTACCAGCGACTACCGCGTCGTAAGCCGGGTGCCACCCGTCCAGACCTCATCGCTCCGCGGGCCGGCTCGACCGGTCGTTCCTGGTTCACCGCCCGGTCCTGACCTTTCCCCGCTCCGATGGTGGCGAGATGCTCCGCGAAGAACCGCGACTTCCGAAGTACCTGCAGATCCTGGCGACGCTCCGGCAACGCATCACCGACGGCGTTTACGCGCCGGGCTCCGCGCTGCCGTCGGAGCATCGCCTTGCGGAACTCTTTGGGGTCTCGCGACCAACCGTCCTGAAAGCGTTGACCTTCCTGAAGCAGGAAGGCTGGATCGACTCGCAGCAGGGCCGCGCCAACTTCGTTCGAGGCCGACCGGTCGTTCGCCGGTCGGCCCCGGCCCTGCCCTGCCCAGGATGGTCCTCGATGCGGCCGAAACCGGCGATCACGAGCTGATCGGCGTCGCGCCGGTCCTGGCAGATGGTCGGGTGGCCGCGATGCTCAACGTCCCCGAGGGGACTCCGGTGTACCGGCGGCTTCGGCGCTTCAGTATCGACGGCGTTCCGGTTGGCCTGGCGGTGGTATGTCTCGCGGTCGAGCTTGCCGCGGGCTCTGCCGCGGCGAGGCCGGATCCGCTGGCGACCGGCTTCCTCGAACTCCTCGCCTCTCGGCACCATGTGCACGCCGACCACGCGGTCGAACAGGCGTCGGCCCGGCGGGCGACGGTCGAGGAGGCCGGCCTGCTCGACATCGCCGAGGGCTCGCCGGTGCTTGACCTGGCGACGACGGTCAACGACGCCGCGGGAGCGCCGGTGCTGGCGGTGCTCTTCGTCCTGGTCGGCGTTGTCGACGGACTCCGGCACACGTACCCGCTGCGCTGAGTCCGGAAGGCGTCTTTGTTCGCCATCTGAAGGCTTGTCAACACAACCGGGCTAACTTGTTGGCGTTATGCACGCGCGCATATACACTCGTGCATAACGACGGAAATGCATGGAGGCGCTCGCAGTGGTTCCCAACTCGATCAAGATTCCCGTGCCGTTCGAGTACGTGTTCCCGAACGGTGCTCTGTTCCTCGGAGTTGACAAGCTGGTCGACTTCGACCGGCTCAGGCAGGACGACAACCAGGCGCGCGACGAGCACGGCACCCGGCTGTGGGTCGTGAAGGTCATGGACCAGGACCCGGAGGCCGGGAAGTTCGGCCGCTCCACCGAAGTCAAGGTGAAGATCGCAGCGGCCCACCAGCCGGTGCCGCCCGAGGGCGTCACCCTGCCCGGCGGGATCACGGTCACGCCGGTGGCGTTCTCGGATCTGACGGTGACGCCGTACAACGACTCGACCGGATGCAAGGGCGAGCGGCAGCCGCACAAGTGCCGCGCCCGCCTCGCCTGGTCCATCCGCGCCAGCGCGATGGTCGCGCCCGGCGAGACCGCACGGCCCGCGAAGGTCGCTGCCTGACGCGTACGTGAACACGCCAGGGGCGGGCCATCTCCGGCAAGAGTCTCCCGCCCCCGGCGCCAACCTCCCACGCCCTGAAAGAGGAGAAGGCTGTCATGGCCAAGGTAGTTGACGCTGCCCAGATCACAGCAGAGGCGCAGCGTTCCGAGTACAAGCCGAAGACCCGCGCGGAGGCGGCGCTGCTGCTGCCCGCCGACGGGTTCGATGACATCGACCTGAGCGACATCTACGACGCCGGCTGCATGTTCGCCGCGGTACTGCGCGACATCACGCACCACGAGATCGGCGACCCCGGGTCGTGGGACCTGTGGGGGAGCGGCCCCGACGAGCTGGCCCGGCTGCACACGGCGCTGGACCGGATGGCCTTGGCGATCCGGTCGAGCCGCGCCCTGCTCACCAGCGTGGAGCGTCGGGTCCGAAGCGGTGACGCCCGATGCCGCTAGTCAACGTGATCCGTGGGGAGCGGATCGAGCCTGCGCCGTTCAACGTCCGGACGCCGTACCTCCGCGTCCCGCTCTGGCTCATCCTCTTCGTCTGGCTGGGCAAGGGCCTGCTCACCCTGACGGTGCTCCTCGTCCGACACTGGGTCGTCACGCTGCCGGCGCTCGTGCTCGCCACGTTGTACGTCCGCTTCGACTGGTACGGCCCCGTCGTCCTGGTCCTGGGGCTCGCGGCCGTCGCCGGCTCCTGGTGGTCGCTGCACCGGCCGAGCTTCTTCCAGTTCGGCTACTACCCCGTGCTCGCTCGTTGGCGGCGGTGGCTGTACCGACGTCAATGGCTGCCCGCGATGGCGACCGCCGGCCTGAGCGTGACCTTCGACGGCCGGACCGTGATCCCGGTGGTGAAGCGGGTCCGCTGCTCCGGCATGGCCGACGTCCTGACCGTGCGGATGGTCACCGGGCAGATCCCGGACGATTTCGCCAAGGTCTCGGAACGGCTGGCGCACACCTTCGGTGCCCGCGCCTGCCGCGTGTCGGGCGGCTCGCGTCCCGACCAGGTGGTGATCACGCTGCTGCGCGGCGATCCGCTGCTCGCTACGGTCCCGCCGTTTCCCGTCCCCGAGGGGCCGGACTTCCGGGCGCTGGAGCTGGCGCAGCGTGAGGACGGCGAGGTGTACGCGCTGCAGCTGTTCGGCACGCAGGTTCTCGTGGTCGGTGCGACCGACGCGGGCAAGGGCTCGGTGATTTGGTCCCTGCTTCGGGCGCTCGCCTCGGGCATCCGTTCTGGCCTGGTGCAGGTGTGGGCGTTCGACCCGAAGGGCGGGATGGAACTCGCCGCGGGCATGCCGTTGTTCGCCCGGTTCGCCTGTGAGGACTTCAAGGCGATGGCGGACATGCTCGAAGAGGCCGTCGCCACGATGCGCGAACGCACGGCCCGGCTGCGGGGAAAGACGCGTCAGCACGTGCCGTCGGTCGGTGATCCGCTGATTGTGATCGTGATCGACGAGCTTGCGGCGTTGACCGCGTACCTCACCGACCGGCAGCTCAAAGACCGGATCAAGGCCGCGCTTGGGGTGCTGCTCACGCAGGGCCGCGCGGTCGGCGTGCACGTCGTCGCGTGCCTGCAGGACCCGCGCAAGGAGGTCCTGCCGTTCCGGGACCTGTTCCCGACCCGAATCGGGCTGCGGCTCACCGAGCAGGCGCACGTCGACCTGACCCTCGGCGAAGGTGCCCGCGATCGGGGCGCGCTGTGCGACCGGATCCCGCGCAGCTCGCCGGGCGTCGCGTACGTCGTCCTCGACGGCGACCCGACGCCGATGCGGGTCCGGTTCTCGTACCTCACCGACGACGACATCACCGAACTCGCCCACGACTACGCCCGGCTCCGGCCGGTTACCCGTGGAGGTGCCGCAGCATGAACGCCAACGTCTGGACCGCCGCCCGCAACCTTGCCACCGCCCTGCGCATCGGCCACCGCGAGTCCGCCACCGGCCGGACCTGGTTCCGCGGCCACCGGGAGTGCCCGGTCTGGTGCGCCGCAGGCCACCGGTGCACCGCTCGCCTTGGCTACCCGTCGGGAGAGCACCGGTCGGCGCCTGCGTCGTGGCCGTCGCCGTACGGCAGCCTCGTCGCCACCCGCGTCGAGACGATCAAGGGCGTCGGTCACATCGAGTTGCGGCTCTCCGCTCGGCTCGACCGTGACGAGGTCACGGCGTCCCGGCAGGCGCATCTCCTCGCCGTGGGCGTCGACCTGACCGCCCGTGCGGTCCTGGAGGGTGTGCGGCGGGCGCTGCCGGCGGGGCGGGTGGCGGCATGACCCAGCGGATCGAGGGCGGCGCGCAGGTGCTGATTCTGCTCGCCGTCGCCGGGATGGCCGGCGCGGCCTCGTTCACCCACGTCCACGACTGGACCATGCACAACTCGCCGCGTGGCACCGGCGACTGGTTCGGCTGGGCCAATGCCGCCGTGACCGAACTGATCCCCCTCGCCGCCGGCCTGGAAGCCCGCCGGCGGCGCAGGCGGGGCATCCCGGTCGGCCGGTACCCGATCGGCATGATCGTCGGCGCGGTCACGCTGTCCCTCGCCGGTCAGTTCGCCGAGGCCAAACCCGGCCTGTCCGGCTGGATCATCTCGGCCATCCCGGCGCTCGGCTTTTTGGCACTGATCAAGCTCGTCCTGTCCACCCCACCGGCGACCGTCGAAACGCCGGCTGTGGTCGAGCCGCCCAAGGAAGTTGTGCCGGTCGACAGTCCGCCACGGCTGCTGGTGTCGCCTGACGCGTTCGTCCGGGTGAACGGAGCCGCCCACCGGTGACCCAGACAACCGAACGCCCCGGTTCCCGTGCCGCCCGGTTCGCGATGCCCCGCTCCGTCGACGCTCTCCAGCAGCTTGCCCATGAGTACGGCGTCTGCACCCGTCCGGTCATGCTCCGCCGCACCAACCTCACCACCGGTGTCAGTGAAGTCATCGACCTGCCATGCGGCGCGACGCGGGAGGACAAGTGCCCGCCGTGCGCGAAGCGCGCCCGCCGGCTGCGGCAGCAGCAGTGCCGGGAAGGCTGGCACCGCACCGACGAGCCGCTCCCTGACCCGGACGAGCCGACCGAAGGTCAACGGTCCCTGATCGTGCTCCGGGCGCACTTCGTCTTCGAACGCAACCGCGCGGAACAGGCCGCGGAATGGGACCAGGTCCGCGAGCTCGAAGCCGCCATCACCGAACTCGACCAGGCGATCACCGAATCCGGCATGCGGGGGCGACTCACCCCGGTCGGCAAACCAGAAGGCGAGCCCAAACCGACGCGCCGGGTCCGCTCGACCAAACGGCGCCAGGACGCACCCGATCTCCCGCGGCTGAAGGTCGCCCCAACGACGGTCGGGCGCACGTACGAGGGCCGCGACGGGCACGTGTTCCAGCCCTCGACGTTCCTGACCCTCACCCTCGACACCTACGGCCGGGTCCGCACCGACGGCACCCCCGTCAACCCGGCCACCTACGACTACCGGCGCGCAGCCTGGGACGCCGTGCACTTCCCGGCGCTGCTCGACCGGTTCTGGCAGAACGCCCGCCGCGCCGCCGGCTGGTCCATCCAGTACTTCGGCGCCGTCGAACCCCAACGCCGCCTCGCTCCACACGCCCACTTCGCGATGCGCGGCACGATGTCCCGCGACCTCCTCCGCAGGATCACCGCGGCCACCTACCACCAGGTCTGGTGGCCACCCATCGACACCGTGCACTACCCCGACCACCACGCGCCGATCTGGGACCCGGACCAGCGCGCCTACGTCGACCCGGACACCCGGGAAGCTCTCCCAACCTGGGAAGACGCCCTCGACGAGATCGGCGACGAGCCCGTACACGTCGCGCGGTTCGGGCCACAAGTCCACGCAGAGGGCGTCCTCGGCGGCACAGCGAAGGCCAGCAAGCTCATCGGCTACCTGACCAAGTACCTCACCAAGTCCGTCGACACCTGCCACGCGATCGACACCGACCGGCAGCGCACCCACCTCGAACGGTTCTGGCACGAACTCCGCTACACGCCCTGCTCGCCGCGGTGCGCGAACTGGCTCCGGTACGGCGTCCAGCCCAAGAACGCCCGACCGAACCAGTCCGCCGGCCGTTGCAAGGCCAAGGTCCACCAGCGGACCACCCTCGGCATGGGCGGCCGGCGGGTGCTCGTCTCCCGCCAGTGGTCCGGCAAGACCCTCGCCGACCACAAGTACGACACCCGCGCCTGGGTGAAGGCGCTCCTCGGTGTCAGCGGCCCCCACGACCAGATCCCGGTCACCGACGGCGAACCGGGAGCGCCGGCGCCGGTCGCCTGGGAGATGGCGCGGCGAGACGACCCGGACGTCCCACCGATCCAGCACCGGCTCTTGCGGGCGATCTCAGCCCGCATCCAACAGCGCGCCGAGATCAGGGACGCGCTGGAGAGACAGGAGGCACTGACCGTTGGCTGACGAGCTGCTGACGGGGGAGCAGGTCGCGGCCTTGCTCAAGACGACACCGCGGTTCGTGCGGCGGCTCGTCGCCGACCGGCGGATCGAGTACGTGAAGGTCGGCCGCCTCGTCCGCTTCGAACCGGCGGCCGTCACCGACTACATCAACCGGAATCGAGTGGTGCCGCTGAGCGCAGCCGAGCTGCGGCGCCAGATCAGGAGGGCGGCGTAGGTGGCCAACCAGAAAGGCCGGCGGCGTTTCGGCAACATCCGGAAGCTCCCATCGGGACGCTTCCAGGCGCGGTACCTCGGGCCGGACGGCATCGAGCGGAAGGCGCCGAACACCTTCGACACGGAGAAAGCGGCGGCGAACTGGCTGACCGTCATGGAGTCGGAGATCATTCAGGGCGCGTGGACGGCCCCGGAAGCGGGGGAGATCAAACTCGGCGACTACGGAGCCCAGTGGATCACTGAGCGGAAGTTGGCACCCCGCACCCGCGAGAACTACGAAGATCTGTTCCGCCTGCACGTCCGGCCGCTGCTCGGTGACCTGGAGCTGGGCGCGATCAGGTCCGCGACGATCCGGAGCTGGCGCAAGCGCCTCCTCGACGGCGGCACGCCCGAGCCGCAGGCCGTGAAGGCGTACCGCCTGCTTCGCGCGATCTTGAACACGGCGATGAAGGAAGACGAGCTGATCCGGCAGAACCCGTGCCGGATCAAGGGATACGACCGCTATCACACGCCCGAGCGCCCGACGGCGACCGTCGCGCAGGTCGTCGCTCTGGCAGGCGCCGTCCCGCCGCGGTTCAAGGCGCTGATCATCGTCGCGGCGTTCTCCGGTCTGCGATGGGGTGAACTCGCTGCCCTGCGCCGGTGTGACCTCGACCTCGTCGAGGGCTGGGTGAAGGTCCCGCGGAAGCTGGCGGCGCTCCGGAACGGCATGGCGTTCGGCGCACCGAAGTCCGAGGCCGGTGTACGGACGGTCGCGCTGCCCTCGGCGGCGACCACGGCCCTGCGCGTTCACCTGAACGGCGACTTCGTCCAAGAGGGGCAAGAGGCGCTGATCTTCACGGGCGGGAAGGGGGCGCTGCTGCGTTCCGGCAACTTCGGGCGGGCCGTGCAGTGGATCGAGACCATCCAGCGGCTCGGGCTGCCGTCCGGCTTCCACTTCCACGACCTGCGTCACACCGGCAACACCCTCGCGGCGGCGTCCGGCGCCAGTACCCGCGAACTCATGCACCGGATGGGCCAGTCGAGCATGCGGGCGGCCCTGATCTACCAGCACGCCACCAGCGAACGCGACCGGGAGATCGCCGACGGCATGGACCGCCGGATCGCGAAGCAGACACGGAAGGGGAAGAAACGATGAGGAAGCTCGTGGCCGTGCTCGTCCTGCTGGTGCCGTTCGTCGCGGCTGCCAAGTGCGAAGAAGGCGGCGGCAGGAAGCAGGCGTGCGACATGCGGGAGAGCCAGCCGCCGAAGTGGACCGCCGGCCGTGGGAAGGGAACGATCGAGGCGGCGGTCACCGCGTACTGCGAACCGGCGCCGAAGCGGCACACCCTGACGCTCTGGCTGGAGCGGGAAGGATCGGACGGCAAGACGTGGCTGCAGGTCGGCCAGACGTACACGTACCAGAAAGCCTCCGACATCCCGCCGGCGCCGCCGGGCCGGAAGTACACGATCTCGACCGGCTGCATCGACGGTCACTGGCGGGTGCGGGCACGCGCGGAAGGGCTCGGCCCGGACGGCACGCCCTTCCGGTTCTCGATCCCTGTCGCAGAGTCCCTGATCAGCGTGGTCCGATGCCGCCTACAGTGACTCGTATGAGGTACGCCGAGTACGAGCCCGGCAGCGCCGTGGCCGTTGCGCGACGTCCGGAGCGCCGGACCGTGGACCTGATCCGTGAAGCGAACCGCACCGACCGGTACTGGGTGCTGCACCCGGAGCAGGACGGCACGTGGACCCTCCGTCACCTGGATGGAGCGAGTGGCCTCCTGGGTGACGCGGAGCATGAGTCACCGCGGATCGGCCCGGACTCGTCCGCCGCGGTCGCCTGGGCCGGCGACCTGGTCGACGTGGCCGGCTGGCGGAGCATGTCGCGGCCGTACCCGGGCGCCTTCGTCGACGAGGTGCACGACCTGGTCCGGGAGATCGCCCGCACCGCGCGGCCGGACCGGCAGGTGGTTGTGCGGATCGAGCCGGGGCCGGACGGTCTCACCCTGCTGGCCGTGCGCGAACGGTGGACCCGGACGGGTCTGGAGACAGATCCGCTCTATTCGTGCGAGTCCAGCGGTTTAGGGGATGAAGCGGACATGCTTCGCCAGGTCGCGGATTGGTTCGGTCTGACCAACGACTGGGTGACGGTCAGGGTGGGCGTCGAATACTGGCACGCCAATGGCACGGCGACCGCTGCAAAGACTCAGGATGAGAAGCCGAATCGGCTCTGAACTGCAAGAATACCTAAGAGCGGGCGATGAGAATCGAACTCACACCGTCAGTTTGGAAGACTGAAGCTCTGCCATTGAGCTACGCCCGCGTGCGCCCGGTCGTCCCGGGTGCGCCTCCAAGCGTACCGAATCCTGTCCCGAAGGGCAGACGGCGGGTCCATGCAGTGCGACACCGCCATACCGAGCGGCGGACTGTCGGACCCAACGCATACACTTGCCGACGCACAGCACCGGGGTGTAGCGCAGTTTGGTAGCGCACTCGCTTTGGGAGCGAGGGGCCGTGGGTTCAAATCCCGCCACCCCGACCGGGACATACCAGGCAGCCGCCAGTCCACCCAGCCGTTGGAGCGGCTGACCGCGACCCATGAGGAGAAGTTCTGTGAAGAGCACCGTCGAGACCCTGAGCCCGACGCGCGTGCGGCTCGAAATCGAGGTGCCGTTCGCCGAGCTGGAGCCCAGCTTGAAGAAGGCCTACCGGGAGATCGGCTCGCAGGTCGTGATTCCCGGGTTCCGCCGCGGCAAGGTGCCGACCGCCGTGATCGACCAGCGGGTCGGCCGGGGCGCGGTGCTCAACGAGGCGGTGCAGGAGGTCATTCCGACGCAGATCCTGGCCGCGGTCCGTGAGCACGAGGTGAAGACGCTGGGCCGGCCCGAGGTGGAGATCACCGAGTTCGCGGATGGGCAGCCGCTCAAGTTCACCGCCGAGGTGGATGTGCGTCCGGAGATCACGCTGCCGGACCTGTCGGCGATCGAGGTGACGGTCGACGCGCTCGTGGTGAACGAGGACGACGTCGACGAGCAGCTCAAGGGGCTGCGCGACCGGTTCGCGACGCTGAAGACGGTGGAGCGCTCGGCGCTGGCCGGCGACTTCGTGCAGATCGACCTGGTCGCGACCGTGGACGGCGAGGAGGTGCCGGGCGGCTCCGCCAACAACATCTCCCACGAGGTCGGCAGCGGCCAGCTGGTGCCGGGTCTGGACGACGTGCTGGTGGGGATGTCGGCCGGTGAGTCGACGACCTTCACCACGCAGCTGGTGGGTGGCGACTTCGAGGGCCGCGACGCCGAGGTGTCGGTGTCGGTGAAGTCGGTCAAGGACAAGCAGCTGCCGCCGGTCGACGACGAGTTCGCGCAGCTGGCGAGCGAGTTCGACACGCTCGAGGAGCTCAAGGGCGACCTGCGCACGCGGCTGAGCCGGGTGAAGCGGATGGAGCAGCTCTACTCGGCCCGTGACCTGGCGCTGAAGGCTGTCATCGAGGCCACCGAGGTCCCCGCGCCGGAGGGCGTGGTCAAGGACGAGGTGGAGTCGCGCAAGGAGTCGATGAACGATCAGCTCCAGCGCATCGGTGCGTCGTTCGAGGACTACCTCTCCACCGAGGGCAAGACCGAGGAGGAGATGGACGCCGAGCTCAACGAGGCGGCCACCGAAGGCGTGAAGGTGCAGCTGGTGCTCGACACCCTGGCCGACGCCGAGGACATCCAGGTCAGCGACGACGAGTTCGGGCACGAGATCGTGCACCGGGCGCAGCGCGCGGGTGTCGGCCCGCAGCAGTATTACGACCAGCTGGTCCAGGCCGGTGTCGCCGGCGCGGTCTTCGGTGACGTGCGGCGGGGCAAGGCGCTGGGCCTGGTCCTCGAGCGGGTGAAGATCGTCGACTCGGAGGGCAACGCGCTGTCGCTGGACGACCTGCGTGGGCCGGCCGACGACCACGAGGGTCACGACCACGGCGACCACGAGGGTCACAACCACTGACCTGAGCGACCGGGCCCGGCGGAGACGTTACGGGCCCGGTCGACCACGGTGCGCTCATAGCGAAATGCGGTGAGCATGGGAAGCTCCCGCTCCCAACACCGGTTAGGGTCGGCAAGTACAAGACTCTTGCGAAGGGCTGCCATGACCGACCTGCATATTCCAGCGTCGCCAGTCAGTCCCGCGCCCTCTGGGCGCGGTCGGGGCGCGGACACGAGCCTGACGCTCGACGACTCGGTGTTCAACCGGCTGCTCAAGGAACGGATCATCTTCCTGGGTAGCGAGGTCAACGACCAGGTCGCCAACCGGATCTGCGCCCAGATGCTCCTCCTCGCCGCCGAGGACGAGGAGCGCGACATCTGGCTCTACATCAACTCGCCCGGTGGCTCCGTCTACTCGGGCATGGCGATCTACGACATCATGCAGTTCGTCACCAACGACGTGGCGACGGTCGCGATGGGCATGGCGGCGTCGATGGGCCAGCTGCTGCTGTGCGCCGGCGCGCCGGGCAAGCGCATGGCGCTGCCGCACGCGCGGATCATGATGCACCAGCCTTCGGGTGGCATCGGTGGCACGGCCTCGGACATCGCGATCCAGGCCGAGCAGATGCTCTACACCAAGCGGATGTTCCAGGAGCGGGTCTCGTTCCACACGGGCCAGAGCCTCGAGCAGATCGAGTCCGACTCCGACCGCGACCGCTGGTTCACCGCCGAAGAGGCGCGCGACTACGGCTTCATCGACAAGGTGATCACCGGGGCCCAGCAGGCTCCGGAAGGCGCCGGAACCCTGGCTTGAGGAGCGAAGCGATGACCGATCTGAGCCTGCCCCCGGCGATGCGCGAGGTGCACAACCGTTACATCCTCCCGTCCTACGTGGAGCGCACGTCGTATGGGATCAAGGAGACCAACCCGTACAACAAGCTGTTCGAGGACCGGATCATCTTCCTCGGCGTGCAGATCGACGACGCGTCGGCCAACGACGTGATGGCGCAGCTGCTGACGCTGGAGAGCAACGAGCCGGACCGCGACATCATCATGTACATCAACTCGCCCGGCGGCTCGTTCACGGCCATGACGGCGATCTACGACACGATGCTGTATGTGCGGCCCGACATCCAGACGGTCTGCCTCGGCCAGGCCGCCAGCGCGGCCGCGGTGCTGCTCGCCGCCGGCACGCCCGGCAAGCGGCTCGCCCTGCCCAACTCGCGGATCATCATCCACCAGCCGGCCACCGAGGGCGGCTACGGTCAGGGGTCCGACATCGAGATCCAGGCCCGCGAGATCATGCGGATGCGCACGAATCTCGAGGAGATGGTGTCCCGGCACACCGGGCAGCCGATCGAGAAGGTCCGCAAGGACATCGACCGCGACAAGATCCTGACGGCCGATGAGGCCAAGGAGTACGGCCTGGTCGACAACATCCTCGTCAGCCGCAAGAAATCGGCGCTGGTCGCTTCCGGGGCGTAGCCCACGCGATCCACGGTCGGCCCGCCTCACCTCACGGTCTGGCGGGCCGATGTGGCCCTCCGGAAAGACACCACCGCTCAGGGGGTCGGAATACTGCCGACCACCAGGTAACGTCGAGGCAGCACCAAGCAACACGCACGAAGCAAGACGCAAGCGACAGCGCGGCACCACACACGCGCGGCGCCAAGAGTGGCGAAAGCACGACGCGATCCGGGCAGTCAGTCCGGCCGAAGGCAGGGAGATCGTAGGTGGCACGGATCGGCGACGGCGGCGACCTACTGAAATGTTCCTTCTGCGGCAAGTCGCAGAAGCAGGTGAAGAAGCTGATCGCAGGACCCGGCGTCTACATCTGCGACGAATGCATCGATCTCTGCAACGAGATCATCGAGGAAGAGCTCGCGGAGTCGGGTGACGTCAAGTTCGACGAGCTGCCCAAGCCGATGGAGATCTGCGCCTTCCTCGACCAGTATGTGGTCGGCCAGGACCAGGCCAAGAAGGCCCTCGCGGTGGCGGTCTACAACCACTACAAGCGGGTCCAGGCGGAGTCCGGCGGCAACTCCGGCGACGGCGTCGAGCTGGCGAAGTCCAACATCCTGCTGATCGGCCCGACGGGCTGCGGCAAGACGCACCTGGCGCAGACGCTGGCCCGGATGCTCAACGTGCCGTTCGCGATCGCGGACGCCACGGCGCTGACGGAGGCCGGCTATGTCGGCGAGGACGTCGAGAACATCCTGCTGAAGCTGATCCAGGCCGCGGACTATGACATCCGTCGCGCCGAGACCGGCATCGTCTACATCGACGAGGTCGACAAGATCGCCCGCAAGTCGGAGAACCCGAGCATCACCCGGGACGTGTCCGGCGAGGGCGTGCAGCAGGCGCTGCTGAAGATCATCGAGGGCACGGTCGCCAACGTGCCGCCGCAGGGCGGCCGCAAGCACCCGCACCAGGAGTTCATCCAGATCGACACGTCCAACGTGCTGTTCATCTGCGGTGGCGCCTTCGCGGGGCTCGACCGGATCGTCCAGGCCCGCGTCGGCAAGGGCGGCACCGGCTTCGGCGCCAACCTGCGCTCGATCACCGACCGCACCATGGACGACAGCTTCGGCGACGTGATGCCGGAGGACATGCTGAAGTTCGGGCTCATCCCCGAGTTCATCGGCCGCCTCCCCGTCATCACCAGCGTGAAGAGCCTCGACCGCGACGCGCTGGTCAAGATCCTCACGGAGCCGCGCAACGCGCTCGTCCGGCAGTATCAGCGGCTGTTCGAGCTCGACGGCGTCGAGCTGGAGTTCAACGCCGAGGCCCTCGAGTCGATCGCCGACCAGGCGATCCTCCGTGGCACCGGCGCCCGCGGGCTCCGCGCGATCATGGAGGAGGTCCTCCTCAGCGTGATGTACGAGGTGCCCAGCAACCCCAACATCGCCCGCGTCCTGATCACCCGCGAGGTCGTCCTCGAGAAGGTCATCCCGACCATCGTCCCGCGCGACCTCGCCGCCCACCGGGCCGGCCGCCGCCGCGCGGACCGCGAGGAGAAGTCGGCCTGAGGCCGGCGACAAACGCGAACGGCACGCCGTCCACCCCCACCGGGGTGGGCGGCGTGTCGCATGTCGCACTGGCTCCCGCGGTACCGACGGATCCCAGCTCAACATGAGGAAACCCTGGCTGAACGACGGATGGGCGACGGAAAACGTGGTGGCGGGTCGCTGAGGCAACCCATATCGTTGCCGACGTGTTGTCACTCGTCTTCGCCGCCACATCCGCGCTCATCTGGGGTGCGGGTGACTTCGCCGGCGGCAAGGCGAGTCAGCGCACCAACTCGTTCGGCATCGCGCTCGTCGCCGAGCTGGCCGGCATCCCGCTCGTCGCCGGCTGGCTGATCGTCACCCGGCCGGGCCTGCCGACCGTCGCCGACCTCGTCTGGGGCGCCGCGGCGGGCATCGTCGGCGTCGCCGGACTCGTCGTGTTCTACCGGGGGCTCGCCGGCGGCGCCATGTCCGTCGTCGCACCGCTGACCGCGACGACGACCGCCGCCGTGCCGCTGCTGCTCGGCCTTTTCCTCGACCGCCGCCCGTCGGCGCTCGCCCTGACCGGCGCGGTGCTCGCCGTCGCGGCCATCACGCTCGTCAGCGCCGGTCCGACCGGCGGCGTCCGGGTCTCCCGGGGCGTGATCGCCGCCGCGCTCGGCGCCGGGCTGCTGTTCGGCGGGTATTTCACGCTGATCGCGCAGACCTCGCACGAGTCTGGGATGTGGCCGCTGCTGTCCGGCCGGATCGTCGGCGTGATCGGGCTCCTCGCCGCGATGCGCGTCATGCGGGTGCCGCTGAAGATGGACCGCCCGTCCGTCGCGCTCGCGAGCACCGCGGGCGTGTTCGACGTGACCGCCAACGCGTTCTACCTCATCGCCGTCCGCGGGGGGATGCTGAGCATCACTGCGCCGATCGCGTCGCTGTACCCGGTGAGCACCGTCTTCCTCGCGATGGCCGTCGACCGGGAGCGGATGCGGCCGCTGCAGATCACCGGGCTCGGTCTCGCCGCCGCGGCCCTCGTGCTCACCGCCGCCTGATCGGTAGGCTGAAGGTATGCGCGTAGCGGTGTGTCAGCTCAACGCCCGTGACGACCGGGCCGAGAACCTGAAGGTGGCCAGGACCCTGCTGGAGCGTGCGGCAGCGGGCGGAGCGGACCTGGCGGTGCTCCCGGAATATGTGGACTATCTCGGCCGCGCCGACGGCGCGCCGGAGCCCGAGCCGATCGACGGCGAGTTCGCGGCGTTCTTCGCCGACGCCGCGAGAGAGCTCGGGATCTGGGTCCACGCCGGCTCGTTCCACGAGATCGGACCGGATCCCGAGCACACCTACAACACGACCCTTGTGTTCGACCGGCAGGGCGGGCTCGCCGCCACGTATCGCAAGATCCACCTGTATGACGTCGAGATCCCCGACCGGGTCTCCTATCAGGAGTCCCAGACCGTCGCGCCCGGCGCGCAGACCACGCTCCTGCCGATCGACGGGGCCGTCGTCGGTCTGTCGATCTGCTACGACCTGCGTTTCCCCGAGTTGTACCGGCAACTGGCCGTCGACGGGGCGACCGTCCTCGTGGTGCCTGCCGCGTTCATGCTGCACACCGGACGGGATCACTGGGAGCCACTGCTGCGCGCCCGAGCGATCGAGAACCAGTGCTACGTGCTCGCCGCGGGGCAGGTCGGCAACCACGACCCGAACCGGACGTGCTTCGGGCGCAGCATGGTGATCGACCCGTGGGGGACCGTGGTCGCCATGGCGCCGGATGTCGTGGGTGTCACGTTCGCGGATCTCGACTTCGCACGCCAGGCGGAGATCCGGGCCACGCTGCCGAGCCTCGCCAACCGCCGCCTCGTCTGATCGGGTCCGCCGTGCTGCGGTGCCGGGTCGTGCTTCGTCAGGCCTGACGGGGGTTTCGTCAAGCCTGACGAAAGCTTCGTCAGGCTTGGCGGGCGCTGAGGATGCCGAAGACGGTGATGCCCACGATCGCGGCGCCAGTGATGAGCAGCACGGTCCGCATTCTCGACGGTCCGCGCAGCGCCAGCCGATAGGTGGCGACGACGATCACCAACGCCACGACGACACCGATGACGAGCTGCCACAACGGGAAGAGCATCTCCATCAGCGCGTCCGCACGGGGGCTAGGCGTCATTCCGTCATCCTCCCTGTTCCGGGACACCGGCGCACGGCCGATTTGACGCAGGTTCGCCGTTCCCCGTACGGTTCTCCAGGTCCGAGGGGCTGGTCGGAAACGACCGGTTCGCCGGACTTCTGCTTGGGTGGTGCGGTAACAACCGGTCTCGGCCGGATTTGCGATCGCGAAGCCGGCCGGGTAGGTTGATCCAGCCGGCAGGGAGCCGGGCGGGTGAGAGCCGAGAGGCTCGAGCCGGCCGGTCCAGCCGGAATTCCCAGCACGACACCACACCGGAAACGGTGCGGCTGCCGTGTGCGGGAAACGTTCCAGAAGGTCGACAAGCGGATAACGCGAACTTGACAGGACGGAACGGACTGGTAAAGTAACAAAGTCGGCAGGGAGCCGGGCGGGCAAGCGAGCGTAACGCTCCAGTGCCGGCCGGTCCTACCGGATCTCCCGAAACAAGATCACCGGAAACGGTGCTGTTGTTATGCTCGGGAAAGCCGCTTGAAGTTGAATAGCCCGGAAATACGGACTTGACAACGGCGAGCGACCTGGTAAAGTAGAGAAGTTGCCCCGGATGAAGTAAGCTTCGCTAAGCGAGCTTCAGCGGTGTGTGTTGGTTGTTTGAGAACTCAACAGGGTGCTTGTTAAGCCAGTGCCAATTGATTGACCCCGTGCCGCGTCTTTTATGGCGTGGTCGGAGATTCCTTTGGTGACAAACGATTGTTTGTTGCTAGGACAGGTTTTCCACAGATTTTGTTGGAGAGTTTGATCCTGGCT
>NZ_JBVJIJ010000022.1:0-13745 GCF_055586325.1 Dactylosporangium sp. NPDC051087
CGTACCGCATACCCCCAGCACACCGCCGCCACAGGCCAGAGCGATCACCCACAAAGAAGGAGCAACCCAAACCCTGACCCCGAATGGTCTCTAGCCGCGGCGTTCGATGTGGCGTACGACGTCCGCGATGTCACCCACACCGGCGGTGGTGGTCCACGCGGTGAGCTCGTCGTGGTCCGCGGCGGGCAGCCAGCCGTCGCGGATCCCGGCCCGCAGCAACGCCGTCGCGGGATGCGAGACCTCGCCGGGCGGGGACCATTCCTCGTACAGGCGGATCCAGCCGTTCCTGGAGCTCCACGTCGCCAGGGGTGGTGGCGGCTCGTCGCGGTACGCGTACTGCAGGCAGTGCCGCAGCCGGACCTGCAGCCAGTCGCTCCACCCGTCGGCGGCGAACCGGTCCGCCTCGGCCTCGGCCTCGCCGGTGCGGCCGGCCCGCACCAGCGCGGCGCAGCGCTCGATGCGGGTGTGCGCGACCTGCTCACCGGCGCCGATCACCCGGCGCTCGTGGAAGCCGGGCTCGATGTCCTGCAGGAACCGCGCGTATTCGGCGAACCGGCCGCTGTCGTAGAGCCGGCGCCTGCCCTCGAGCATCTGCACGTGGACCAGGTTGAACCGCTTGACCGCGCGGCTGTTCAGCCATCCTCGCAACACCGCGCCATCGTAGGCGCCCGCCCGGTGTTGGCGCGGCCCGTGCGGATGCGCTCGATGTGGCCGCAGTAGCACTCCAGGGCGAGCAGGACCCCGGCGTCGGAGTTGTGCAGGGCGCGGATGCGACGCTCGGACAGCAGGACACGGGACCCGTGGGTCGGGCAGTCGATGACGAACATGTCCTCAGCGTGCGGTGGCCGCCGGATCCGCAACAGTGGCAGACCTGCACGCGATCGCAGGTTTTCTGCCATCATGGTGGCATGCATCATCCGTTCCGGAACGTCGCGCTGTATGTCCACGACGGCACCGGCGCGTTCGGGGCCGGGATCATGAGCGAGATCTTCGGCTACGACCGGCGCCACCGCGGCCTGCCCGGCTTCGACTATGCGGTGTGCACCGACCGGCCCGGCCCGGTGGTCACCGACAGCCGACTGACGCTCATGGTGGAGCACGGGCTCGACCGGCTCGCCGCCGCGGACCTGATCCTCATCACCTCGTGGGAGCGGTTCGAGGTCGAGCCGTCGCCGGAGGTCCTCGCCGCGATGCGGGCGGCGCACGAGCGCGGCGCCACGATCGCCGCGCACTGCACCGGTGCCTTCGTGCTCGCCGCCGCGGGCCTGCTCGACGGGCGCCGCGCGACGACCCACTGGCGCTGGGCGGAGGCGATGGCGGCACGGTTCCCCGACGTGAAGCTGATGCCCGAGGTGCTCTATGTCGACGAGGGCCGCATCGTCACCGGCGCGGGCGCGGCCGCCGGCGTGGACATGTGCCTGTATCTGCTGCGCCGCGAATACGGCGCGGCCGTCGCCAACGGCATCGCCCGCGACATGGTCCTGCCCCCGCACCGCGACGGCGGCCAGGCGCAGTATGTGGCGACGGCGGTGCCGGCGGACTGCGACGACGAGCGGCTCGGCGCCGTCCTCGGCTGGGCCCGGGAAAACCTCGACGCCCCGCTGACCGTCGAGGTCCTCGCCGCGCGGGCGCTGATGAGCCAGCGGTCCTTCGCCCGCCGCTTCGCGGCCGCGACCGGCTCGACCCCGCACGCCTGGGTGCTGTCGCAGCGCCTGCACCGGGCGGAGGAGCTGCTGGAGACCGCCGACCTGCCGATCGAGGAGGTCGCCCGCAGGGTCGGCTTCGGCACCGCCGCGACGCTGCGCGAGCAGTTCGTCCGGCGCCGCGGGGTCCCGCCCCGCGAATACCGCAAGACGTTCGCGTCCTGACGGGCGCCGATCGGCCGCGAGGTGCGGTGCGGCGATGACGTCGAGACTCGTCGTCGTGGTGGTGTCGGCAAGGACGCCGAGCGGTCCGGCTGTCAGGTCGGCGTGCCGCTCGACGCCGCCTGAGAAAAAGTTCGGCGGAGGTGTCGATTCCGGGGTGCCCCGCTCGACCTATGGGTGCAGACCGGCACCGGGCCGGTCGCGAGAACACCCGGAGGCCATCATGTCCACGACCACCACCACCACCGCCCCCGCCGCGACCACCGCCGCCGAGGCCGCTCCCCGCGGCACCGGGCGGCTCGTCGGTGCCGGCGCGATCGCCGCCGCGGTCGCCGCCGCCGCGACGTCGGTCGTCGCCGCCGCCGGGAACGCCGCCGGGATCAGCCTGCACGTCGGCGGCGCGCCCATCCCGGTCCTCGGGTTCGCGATGCTGACCGCAGTCTTCTCCGCGGTCGGCCTGGCCCTCGCGGTCGTGCTGTCCTTCAAGGCCCGCCACCCGCGCCGCGCCTTCGTCCGCACCACGGTCGCGCTCACCGTGCTGTCGCTCGTGCCGGACGTGACCGCCGACGCCGCCACGGCCACGAAGGTGCTGCTGATGGTGACGCACCTGGTCGCCGCCGCGATCGTCATCCCCGCGATCGCCCGCCGGCTGGCCGCCTGACCCGCACCCGGCCCCTTCAGGACCCGGCGATGCCGTCGAGCAGCATGGTGAGGCCTCCGCGGAACTCCTCGTCGGAGCCGACCCGGAGGGCCTCACCGCCGACGGCGCGCATGTTCGGGAACTCCGCCGGGTCGAGGCCCGCGATCGCCGCGGTGCCGGGCCCCGACAGCGGGCCGAGGTGCTCCAGCTGGATCGCGCCGATGAGATACGCCAGCAGCCCCCGCAACGCGAGCACCCTGCGCCGTGGGTCCGGGACGGGCCCGGCCAGGATGCCGACGACGGTCTCCGACCAGCGCAGGATCGCGGGGGAGCGGTGCCGGTGCGTCATGGTCAGCGGGATGACCGCCGGGTGGGCGCCGACCGCCACGCGGACCCGGTCCACCATCGCCACCGTCCGCTCCTGCCAGGTGCCACGCTCCGGCGGCGCCGGGTCCACCGCGCCGAGCACGAGCTCGACGACGAGGCCTTCGAGCTCCTCGCGGTCGTGGACGTAGCGATACAGGCTCATCGTCCCCATGCCCAGCTGCCCCGCGACGGCGCGCATCGTCAGCCCGCCGGGGCCGTCCCGGTCGAGGACCCCGAGTGCGGCGGCGGCGATCTGACCGGGCGTCAGTGACTTCGGGCGTGGCATGGCACTTGACAGCGTACGGCCTACGCTCGACGCTGTAGGGGTACGTTGTACGCTTACGTCACGGGGAGGTCGTCATGGTCGTCGTCGATGCGCGCCGCCTGCAGGTCGTCGTGGGGGAGCCGGTCGCCGTGCCCGACCCCGACCTGCTGGTGCACCTGCAGTTCCGGCGCTTCGCCGGCTGCCCGGTCTGCAACCTGCACCTGCGCTCGATCGTGAATCGGCACGACGAGATCACGGCGGCGGGCGTCCGTGAGGTGGTCGTGTTCCACTCCTCCGCCGCGCAGCTGCGGGAGCACGTGGCCGGGCTGCCGTTCGCGGTCGTGCCCGACCCGCAGAAGCGGCTGTATCGCGAGTTCGGCGTCGAGTCGGCCCGCCGCGCCCTGCTGAACCCGCGCGTGTGGCCGGCGATCCTGCGCGCGGTCGCCCGTGGCCTGCGATCGCGGGAGCCCCTGCCGTCGCTCAACCCGGCCGGTGGCCGCCTGGGCCTGCCGGCCGACTTCCTCATCGCCCCCGACGGCACCGTGCTCGCGTCGAAGTACGGCGACCACGCCTACGACCAGTGGTCGGTCGACGAACTCCTCGCGGCCGCCAGGAAGGCGTCCTGACAGGTGGGGCGCGATGATGGGTCCATGGACGTTCCGCAGATCCCGCGCCGCGCCGAGCTCAGCGATGCACTGGCGGTCGCCGAGGTACTGATCAGCTCCCGCCGCGCCGCGGGCGACGCCATCCCGCCCGGCATCCACCCGGACCACGAGGTGCGGGACTGGGTCCGCACCGTCGTCATCCCCGACCGCGAGGTGTGGCTGATGGAGGACGCCGGCGGCGTGGCGCTGGGCGTGCTGGTCCTGCACGACGACTGGGTCGACCAGCTCTACATCGCGCCGGGCAGCACCGGCCTGGGGCTCGGCTCCCGGCTCGTCGACCACGCCAAGTCCCGCCGGCCCGGCGGGCTGCAGCTGTGGACGTTCGCGACGAACCTCGCGGCGCAACGGTTCTACCTCCGCCACGGGTTCACCGTCGCGGAGACGACCGACGGCTCCGGCAACGAGTCGAAGGCACCCGACATCCGCTTCGTCTGGACGGGCGCCCGCGGGTAGGGCGCCGTCGAGATCCGCGCGGAGCAGCGTCAGAGGCCGGCGGCCCGCAGGAGGGCGTCGGCGATGAAGAGGTCCTGCAGGGCGATGCCCGAGCTGTCGAAGACGGTGATCTCGTCGTCGTCCCGGCGGCCGGGCGCGGTGCCGGTGAGGACGTCGCCGATCGCCGTCGCCGTGAGCGTGCCGTCGGCGACGAGGGCGGCGACGTGCTGCAGCTCGCCGATGCGGACCGACTGGGACGGCAGGTCGCAGAAGAGCCGGGCGGTGTGCAGCAGCGCCGGTGGGAGCTCCTGCTTCCCCGCGGCGTCGGATCCCATGCTGGCGACGTGGGTGCCGGGGCGGACCCACCCGGCGTCGAAGAGCGGGGCGGTCGCGGTCGTGGCGGTGACGATGATGTCCGCGGCCGCGCACGCCTCCTGTGCCGTGGCCGGCGACCCCGACAGCCCCCGCGAGGCGAGCTCCGACAGGAACCGCTCACCGTGCGACGGCGTGCGGGCCACGACATGGATGGCGGAGATGGGACGCACCGCGGCGAGGGCGGCGCACTCGTAGAGCGCCTGGTGGCCCGTGCCGAAGACGGCGAGTGTACCGGCGTCCGCACGGGCCAGCGATGCGGCGGCGACCGCGTCCGCGGCGGCGGTCCGGTAGGCGTTGACGACGCCCGCCTCGACGATCGCGCCGATGCGGCCCAGCTCCTGGTCGAAGAGCATGACCACGGAGTTGTGCCGGGGCAGGCCGAGCTCGGAGTTGCCGGGCCAGTAGCTGCCGACCTTCACCCCGGCGAGGGCGGCCGACGCGCCGGACTTCACCGTGAACCGGTTCTCGGGTGCCGAGCCGTGCCCCGGTACGGCCGGAAAGACCGACGACCGGGGATCGGCGGCGGCGATCAGCGCCGAGCGGACGGCGGTGAAGGCGAGCGCTTCGGTGACGAGCGCGGCGGACCGGTCTTCGGGCAGGAAGCGCATCGGGGTGTTCACCATCCTCTGATTCGTGGCCACACGGCCCGCACGGCGCGTGAGCCCGAGGCGACGACGTGGTAGCGGTCGTGCTGCGCGGCGGTCGCGCACGCATGGTTGGGCAGGATCCGCACGCGGGTGCCGACCGGCAGGTCGGGCAGGGCCGCCGTGCCGCCGGCGCGGATGGCCAGGATGCCGTGCTCCTGGCTGGCGTCGGCCATGACGAGGTCGTCGAAGAGGTTGCCGTCGAGGTCGGCGACGAGCCCATAGCGCTGGTCGACGCGCTGCCGTGCGGTGCCGAGGTCCCGGGAGGTCGCCATCCAGCCGCCGTCGGTCAGGATCCAGCCCTTGTCGGGGCGGTGCCCGATGACGGTCGCGACCACGGTCATCGCCAGGTCGGCGACGGTGCACACGCCGATGCCCGCCATCACGAGATCGAAGAAGAGGAAGTTTCCGGCGCGGACCTCGGTGACGCCGGTCAGGTCGGTCGCGAAGTGCGCGGTCGGCGTCGACCCGACGCTCACCACCGGCGCCTCGAAACCCGCCGCGCGCAGCGACAGCGCGGCCCGCACGGCGCAGTCGCGCTCGTGGTCCGCGGCGGCGCGCAGCGCGTCGTCGCCGTCGGCGAAGTAGGACTCGCCGGCGTGCGTGAGGACCCCGCGTGGCACCGCACCGACGGACGCCAGGGCCCGGGCGACGGCCGGCGCGTCCGAGGGCTGGACGCCGCCGCGGTGGCCGTCGCAGTCGACCTCGATCAGCGCCGGCACCCCGGCCGGCAGCGCCACGGCCTGGGCCTCGCTGTCGAGCAGGACGGTCAGGTCGACGCCGCGGTCCCGCAGGGCGAGCACCCGCGGCAGCTTGTCCGGCGCGATCCCGACCGCGTAGAGGATGTCGCGGTATCCGGCCGCGGCGAACGCCTCGGCCTCGGCGAGCGTCGACACGGTGATCGGGCCCGGCCGCCCGTCGTGCAGCAGGGCGGCGACGTCGACGGACTTCGTCGTCTTCACGTGCGCCCGCAGCGTCACGCCGAGCCCGTCGAGGTGCTTGCCCAGCCGCTCGGCATTCGCCCGCACCGCGGCGACATCCACCGCCAGGAACGGCGTGCCGGGTTCGTCGAGGGTGCTCATGCTGGCTCCTTGCGGCAGTCGGCGAGGTCGGCATAGGCCGCGGATCTGGACACCCCGAGCCGTTCGGCGATCCGGGGCACCGCGTTGCGGACGGCGAAGACGCCACGGCGGTCCAGCGCGCGCAGCAGCGCCAGCCGCTCGGGCCGGGTCAGCGCGGCGACGGGCCGGCCCCTGGCCAGCTCCTCGGCCCGCACCAGGGCGTCGACGACGTCGTCGAAGTCGTCGCTGAACGTGGTGACCGGCACCTGCGCGGGTGCGGTCCCGGCCAGGGCGGTGAGCAGGTCGCCGGCCTGGCGCAGCGCGGTCACGTCGACGTTGACGCACAGCGCGCCGAACACGCGGCCGGCGCCGTCGCGCAGCGGCATGGTCGACGACTTCACGACCCGGCCGTCTGGGCGGCGGGTCACGTAGTTGACGTCGTTGACGGCGGCGTCGCCCTGCGCGAGCACCGCGAGGCCGATCTCGCTGAGCGCGCCGCCGGCCTTGCGCCCGGTCACGGACCCGGCGACGGCGACGACGGACTGCTCGCCGAGCCGGTAGTCGTGCAGGACGACCTCGCAGGTCGGCCCGAACGTCGCGGCGAGGCCGTCGATGACCGGCAGCAGCGCCGACAGGATCGCATCCGCGCCGTCGTCCACCCGCTCATAGTAAACGTCCAGACTCTGGACGGAAAGTCCAGGTGGTGCTTTCCGGGCGGCCGGACCGGCGGGCGTAGGGTGGCGCGGGTGGACTCCGAAGACCGGATCGCGCTGTTCCTGGACTACGAGAACCTGGCGCTCGGGGCGCGGGACAACCTCGGCGGCATGACGTTCGACTTCCGCCCGATCGCCGACGCCCTCGCCGAGCGGGGCCGG
This sequence comes from Dactylosporangium sp. NPDC051087, assembly GCF_055586325.1. NCBI lineage: Bacteria > Bacillati > Actinomycetota > Actinomycetes > Micromonosporales > Micromonosporaceae > Dactylosporangium > Dactylosporangium sp. NPDC051087. The sequence continues at coordinate 7,189 of NZ_JBVJIJ010000022.1, forward strand.
GTGGTGGTCCGCCGGGCGTATGCCGACTGGTCGTTCTTCGACGAGGACCGGCGGATGCTGACCCGCTCGCACGTCGAGCTGATCGAGATGCCGCAGCGGATGGGCGCCTCCCGCAAGAACGCCGCCGACATCAAGATGGCGGTCGACGCGATGGAGCTGGCGTTCGAGCGCGAATACATCTCGACGTTCGTGCTGTGCACCGGCGACAGCGACTTCACCCCGCTCGTGCACAAGCTGCGCGGCCTCAACAAGCGGGTGATCGGCGTCGGTGTCGAGAAGTCCACGTCGGCGCTGCTGCCCCCGGCGTGCGACGAGTTCCTGTATTACGACCGCCTCGAAGGTGTCGAGGTGCCGGCCGCCCGGACCCGCGGTGGCGGCCGTACCGCCACGCGCGCCGCCGAGCCGGACCAGCGCCGGTCGCAGCCCGCCCCGGAAGCTCTGCCGGAGCCTTCCCAGGAGCCGCCGGTCCGGGACAGTGACGCGCTCGCGGTGCTCGTCGCGCAGACCGTCGCCGGGTTGCAGGGCAGCTCCGGTGGCGAGGTCACGGCGTCGACGCTGAAGCGGACCCTGCTGCGCAAGGACCCGACGTTCAGCGAGTCCGACTACGGCTTCCGCGCGTTCGGTGAGCTGCTGCGGCACCTCGCCGGGCGCAACGTGATCGAGCTGGTCCCGGGCCGGGTCAAGGGCGACCCCGAGGTGGGGCTGCCCGAGCACGGCGACCAGGAGGCCGGGTTCGCGCTGCTGCGGGCCGTGGTGCAGGAGGCGGGCGACGGCGGCGCCGCGCTGTCCGGGCTGAAGAACCAGGTCCGCCGGGTCCGGCCGGACTTCAGCGAGAAGAAGCTCGGCTACCGCACGTTCCTGCAGTTCTGCAAGGCCGCCGCGACCAGCGGCGCGGTGCAGCTGCGGTGGACCCCCGAGGTCGACGACTACCTGGTCACCGCGTCGAGTTAGCGCGCACATCGCGAGGGCTCCAAGCATTGACGACGGTCCGTGTGAGCGATAACAATCGACGCACCCCGCCGCCGATCTGACATGGACACCCCAGATGAAGCATGTGATCCGGCTCCTCGCGCTCCTCGTCCTCTTCGCCGGTCTGACCGTCGCCGCCGCGCCCGCCCGGGCGGCCGTCACGAGCACCCAGGTCCCGGTCCCGCCGCCGCCGATGGGCTGGGCGTCCTGGAACACGTTCGCCGCGAAGATCAACGCCAACGTGATCAAGGCGCAGGCCGACGCGCTCGTCTCGTCGGGGCTGGCCGCCGCCGGCTACCGGTACGTCAACATCGACGAAGGCTGGTGGCAGGGAACCCGCGACGCGGCCGGCAACATCACCGTCGACACCGCCGAGTGGCCCGGCGGCATGGCCGCGATCGCCGACTACATCCACAGCAAGGGCCTCAAGGCCGGCATCTACACCGACGCCGGCCGCGACGGCTGCGGTTACTACTACCCGACCGGGCGGCCGGCGGCGCCCGGCAGCGGCAGCGAGGGCCACTACGCGCAGGACATGCTGCAGTTCTCCCGCTGGGGCTTCGACTTCGTCAAGGTCGACTGGTGCGGCGGCAGCGCCGAGGGCCTCGACCCGCAGAGCACCTACCGCGCGATCAGCGCCGCCGTCACCGGTGCCGCCGCGACCACCGGCCGGCCGCTGCTGCTGTCCATCTGCAACTGGGGCGTGCGGAGCCCGTGGGACTGGGCGCCCGGCCTGGGCGCGATGTGGCGCACCAGCACCGACATCATCTTCTACGGCCAGACCGCCACCCAGGCCATGGTGTTCAACAACTTCGACCAGGGCCTGCACCCGGCGGCGCAGCACACCGGCTACTACAACGACCCCGACATGATGATCGCCGGCATGCCGGGCCTGACCGCCCCGCAGAACCGCACGCACCTGGGCCTGTGGGCGATCTCGGGCGCCCCGCTGCTCATCGGCGACGACGTCGCCACCATGGACGCCACCACCCTGGCGACGCTGCGCAACGCCGAGGTCGTCGCCGTCGACCAGGACCCGCGCGGGCTGCAGGGGGTGAAGGTCTCCGACACCGGCGGCCGGCAGGTGTACGGCAAGGTCCTGTCGGGCAACGGCCGGCGCGCGGTGCTGCTGCTCAACCGCGCGTCCACCGCCGCCGCGATGACGGTCCGCTGGAGCGACCTGGGTCTCTCCGCGGCGTCCGCCTCGGTGCGCAACCTGTGGACGGCGACGAACGCGGGCACCTTCGCCTCGTCGTACACCGTGAACGTCCCGGCGAACGACGCCGTGCTGCTGACCGTCACCGGCACGGAGGCACCCGCCACGACCTACGAGGCCGAGGCGGCCGGCAACACCCGCACCGGCGCGACCGTCGTCGCCTGCGCGGGCTGCTCGGGCGGCTCCAAGGTCGGCGGCGTCGGCAACGGCGGCACCCTGCGCCTCAACGCCGTCACCGCGGCCGCGTCCGGCCTCGCGGTGGCGACGATCGCCTACGTCAACGGCGACCCGGTCACGCGCACCGCGACACTGCAGGTCAGCGGGCAGCCGTCGACGGTGGTCGCGTTCCCGCCGACCGGCTCGTGGACCACCGCCGGCACCGTGTCCGTCATCGTGCGGCTGGCCGCGGGCACGGCGAACACCCTCACGTTCTCCAACCCCGGCGCATGGGCCCCCGACCTCGACGCGATCGAGCTGCGCCCGCTGGCGTCGGCTCCCTCGTCCGTCCGCGTCCAGGGCGTGCAGTCGGGCCGGTGCCTGGACGTCGACAACTCCAGCACCACCAACGGCGTCCAGCTGCAGCTGTGGGACTGCAACGGGCAGAACAACCAGGCCTGGACGCAGACGCCGGACCGGCAGCTGGTGGTGTACGGCAACAAGTGCCTGGACGCCTACAACAACGGCACCGCGAACGGCACCGTCGTGGCCATCTGGGACTGCAACGGCCAGGCCAACCAGCAGTGGAACGTCAACGCCGACGGCACCATCACCGGCGGGCAGTCCGGCCTGTGCCTCGACGCCAGCGGCCACGGCACCGCCAACGGCACGAAAATCATCCTGTGGGCGTGTGGTTCGGGCACGAATCAACGCTGGACCCTGTCGTAGAGGGTTCGCTCACCCTCGGCGGGGTATGTGCCCCGCCGAGGGAGGTGCACCGCATTTGACCGCACGGTGGAACGACGCCATGGCGGACCTGCTGCGGATCGAGCGGCTCGCGCAGCCCGACGAGCTCGCCGCGGCGGTCGCCGCCGCCGCGCCGCCCGGCGTCGACGTGTGGACGTACCTCGTCGACCAGGAGCAGCGGGTCCTGCTGCCCGTGCCACGCCCGCCCCTGCCGGCGCCGCCACCCCTGCCGGTCGAGTCCACTGTGGCCGGCCGGGTGTTCATGACGGTGCAGGCCATGACGTCCACTGTGGACACGCTGTGGATGCCGCTGCTGGACGGCACCGAACGCCTCGGCGTGCTGCGGTTCGTCTCCCCGGCAGGCTTCGCCGACCTGTCCGGCTGCGACCTGTTCGCGCAGCTCGTCGGGCACCTGGTCGCGACGAAGTTCCCGTACGGCGACGGCCTGCTCAAGGTCCGCCGGACCCGCCGCATGTCGGAGGCCTCCGAGCTGGTGTGGCGCCTGCTGCCGCCGCTGACGTTCGTGAGCGACCGCGTTGTCGTCGCCGCCGTCCTCGAACCCTGCTACGAGGTCGGCGGCGACGGCTTCGACTACGCCGCCGACGGCGGCACGCTGTTCTTCGCCATCTTCGACACCGCCGGCCACGAGCTGCGCGCGGGGCTCGGCACCGCCGTCGTCATGTCCGCCCTGCGCGCCGCCCGCCGCTGCGGCGAAGGCCTCACCGCGATGGCCCGCGCCGCGGACCGCGCCCTCGAACGGCACCTGCCGGAGCTGCGCTTCACCACCGCGGTCCTCGCCGAGCTCGACCTCGACACCGGGCGGCTGCGCTACCTCAACGCGGGCCACCCGCCGCCGCTGCTCATCCGCCACGGCAAGGTCGTCCGCGGCCTGGACGGCGGGCGGCGGCTGCCGCTCGGCCTCGACGACCCGCAGGTCGAGATCGCCGAGGAGACCCTGGAACACGGCGACCGGCTGCTGCTCTACACCGACGGCGCCACCGAGGCCCACGGCCACGACGGCGACGAGTTCGGCGTCGACGGTCTCACCGACCTCGTCCAGCGCGACACCGGCCACCTGCCCGCACCGGAGACGCTGCGCCGGCTCTGCCACGCCGCGCTCGCCAAGTACGACGGCGCCCCCACCGACGACATCACGCTGATGCTGGTCGAATGGTCCCGGGACGCGGCACGCGCCATGCTGCCCCTCAGCTCCCCGGCGAACTGACAACCCGGTCCGCTCGCCATCCGTCCGGCCGGCTGAAACGCAGTACCGTGTCCGGGATGGGACTCCGGGAAGACCTCATCGATCTGCGACGCGACCTGCACCGGCATCCGGAGATCGGGCTGGACCTGCCGGGCACCCAGCGCAGGGTCCTCGCCGCGCTGGACGGGCTACCCCTCGAGGTGCGCACCGGCACCGGGCTGTCGTCGGTGACGGCGGTGCTGCGCGGCGGCCGGCCCGGGCCCGTCGTCCTGCTCCGCGGCGACATGGACGCCCTGCCGGTGACCGAGCTGGCAGACGTGCCGTTCGCGTCCGCCGTCCCCGGCGTCATGCACGCGTGCGGGCACGATCTGCACACGGCGGGGCTGGTCGGCGCGGCCAGGCTGCTCGCGGAGCGGCGCGACGAGCTCACCGGCGACGTCGTCTTCATGTTCCAGCCGGGGGAGGAGGGCTACAACGGCGCCGGGCTGATGATCGACGAAGGTGTCCTGGACGCCGCCGGGCGGCCCGCCGACGCCGCCTACGGGCTGCACGTGGTGGCCACCGACTTCCCGCGGGGTGTGTTCGCGTGCCGGCCGGGGCCGCTGATGTCCGCCTCCGCTGGGCTGTTCGTGCGGGTCGTCGGGGCCGGCGGGCACGGTTCGGCGCCGCACGACGCCCGTGACCCGATCCCGGCCGCGTGCGAGATGGTGACGGCGCTGCAGACGATGGTGGGGCGCCGGTTCAGCCCGTTCGAGCCGGTCGTCGTCACCGTCGGCGCGTTCCACGCCGGCACGCTGCGCAACGTCATCCCCGACGAGGCCGTCTTCTCCGCGACGGTCCGCACGTTCAGCGCCGCCGCCGCGGAGCAGATCGCGCACGACTCGGTGCGGGTGTGCCAGGGCATCGCGGCCGCCCACGGGCTGGACGTCGACGTGCGCTTCGAGCCGGAATACCCGGTGACCGTCAACGACGCCGCGGAGTTCGAGTTCGTCGCCGACACCGTCGGCGACGTGTTCGGCGCCGAGCGGTTCCAGCGGATGGAGCACCCCGATCCCGGCTCCGAGGACTTCTCCCGTGTCCTGGAGCGGGTGCCGGGCGCCTACCTGTTCCTCGGCGCGGCCGGCGGCGACGACCACACCGTCATGCCCAACAACCACTCCCCGCGCGCCGTCTTCGACGACAGTGTCCTGCTCGACGGCGCGGTGCTGCTCGCCGAGCTCGCGCGGCGCCGCCTGGCCCGCGGCGACGGCTGAACCCGGCACGCACGGGACCACGCCGTCCTCCGGGCGCCCCGAGGTGCCCGGAGGACCGGTCCGCCCGGCGGATGCCGGGCGGCGCGTCAGTGAGCGAGCTTGCCGTCAACTGCCTTGCGGCCGGGTGTCGCCCTGCCCGGTGTGCCGGGCGGCGGTGTCGACGCCCTTGTCGATCTGGTTGCCGTACTTGCCGCCGGTGCGCTGGTCGGCCTGGTTGCCGGCCTTGTCGATCGCCTGGTCGACCTTGTCGTCGTGCCGGTGCGCAAGGCCTTTGATCTTGTCCATGAAGCTGCTCATCTCGTCCTCCAAATGGCTTCAGGGACGCAGCACTACCCGGCCCGTGCGGGGTTACCCCTCGGCGGACGACGCGGCCTCGGCGCGGTGCGGTGGCCGCCGCGGGCCGGCAGCTCGTCGTGGGTGCCGCGCTCGACGATGCGGCCCTCGTGCAGGAAGTGGATGACGTCGGCGTCGCGGACGGTGCTGAGCCGGCGCGCGATGACGATGCGGGTCTGCGACAAGGCCGACAGCCGGGTCTCGACGAGTGCCTCGGTCGCCGGGTCGAGGTGCCTGGTCGCCTCGTCGAGCAGCAGCACGCGGGCCAGGGGCGCGTCCGGGTCGGTGAGGGCGATGTTGTCGCGGGCGGTGCCGGTGACAGAGCAGGTTCCTGGGTCACCACCCCGCATCCCACGGCGCAGCGCCTGCGGGTCGAGGGTCGCCGCGTCGGCGCCGCCGTGCGGCACGCGGCCCTCCGCCGGCGCGGCGCGCGTCCCGGCCAGGTCGGGGGTCGCCGCCCGCAGCGGCTCGACCGCCTCCGCTTCAGCTCGTCCTCGCGCAGTTCGACGCCGGCCCTCGCCAGCACGTCGAGCGTGATGCGTGCCTTCTTCGCCTGGTGTCCTCCTGTCCCGTGGGGTGGGGGGGGGGGGGGGGGGGGGGGGGGGGGGGGGGGGGGGGAGGAGGGGGGGGGGGGGGGAGGGGGGGGGGGGGGGGGGGGGAGGGGAGGGGGGGGGGGGAA